>NC_022524.1:170000-267500 GCF_000473245.1 Bacillus infantis NRRL B-14911 | reverse complement strand
CAACTTTTATATCTTATCACAACCAACTTCGGTTGTCAATAAGTTTTTTTGGTGCGGCCGAGAGGACTTGAACCTCCACGGGGTTAACCCCCACTAGGCCCTCAACCTAGCGCGTCTGCCATTCCGCCACGACCGCATATTATAAGTGACAGCAAAAATTAGTATACCAGGTAATTAAGTAAATATCAACTGGTAAATAATGCTGATGCGGGTGAAGGGAGTCGAACCCCCACGCCTTGCGGCGCCAGATCCTAAGTCTGGTGCGTCTGCCAATTCCGCCACACCCGCATATAGAAATTAAATGGTGAGCCATGAAGGACTCGAACCTTCGACCCTCTGATTAAAAGTCAGATGCTCTACCGACTGAGCTAATGGCTCAAAAATGGCTGGGCTAGCTGGATTCGAACCAACGCATGACGGAGTCAAAGTCCGTTGCCTTACCGCTTGGCTATAGCCCAATGTTTTTTTGAGAAAAATGGCGGTCCCGACGGGAATCGAACCCGCGATCTCCTGCGTGACAGGCAGGCATGTTAACCGCTACACCACGGGACCATCTTTAAGAAAGAAAACAATATATTTACAAGTGACCCCTACGGGATTCGAACCCGTGTTACCGCCGTGAAAGGGCGGTGTCTTAACCGCTTGACCAAGGGGCCATCATAAAACCAGGTTGCATCTGGCGGAGAAGGAGGGATTTGAACCCTCGCGCCGGTTGCCCGACCTACACCCTTAGCAGGGGCGCCTCTTCAGCCACTTGAGTACTTCCCCATATGGCTCCGCAGGCAGGACTCGAACCTGCGACCGTTCGGTTAACAGCCGAATGCTCTACCACTGAGCTACTGCGGAATGTCTTTAACATCTTATCGACTCTTACTATTATAAGAACCCAGAAACCAAAAGTCAACTATGTTTTTGAAAAAGTTTTAATAGGACTATTTAAACTTAATCTGCCTTGATTTCTCCTGACTTCACGAGCCTTCCCCTGCACTTTCCGCATACATATTTCGATGTATTGATCGACCGCCTTCTCTTATAGAGCTGGCCGCAGCCTGAGCATGTATAGGCAATTACTTTAGCCGCCTTCCTCTTTGGCCTGTCCGGTAAAGCAGAGCAAAATCTTGGTGCACCCACTTGTTCTAACAGCAATCTGAAATCCTTGTCTTTATGCTGGTATCCCCTCCCCTCCAGATGGAGGTGATAATGGCATAACTCATGCTTGATGATGCCGATCAGCTCTTCTCTTCCCAGCTGATCAAGATAGCTTTTATTTATATCAATATTATGGGTGCTTAAAATATATCTGCCTCCGGTTGTCCGCAAACGAGGATTAAAATAAGCTTTGTGCCGGAATGGCTTTTGAAAATACTCTTTTGAAATCCTTTCGGTCAGCAGTTGGAGTTCTTGATCGTTCATTCCTTTGTATCCTTTCTAGTTATGCCCTTTTTACTTTGTTTTATCAGCACCGCAGGTTCACGTGACAACCTTGCCCTGCATAGGCTATATATACAGATTTTACTACAGGAGGGTTCCTATGCCTACATGGTTTCAAAATCAGATTCAGCGTGCATTCCTGGAGAAAAACCGATATCAGATTAAATTGCTGAACCAGTGCTGGTATTTCTATAGAAAGAAACACTTGCAGTGAATTAATAAAAAGGGGGAGCGCATACTGACACTCCTCCTCCTGTAATTGATTATTGATCAGAAAGCATGGTCAGGGCCACTCTTCCCTTTTGGCTGTCAATACTGTCGACCCACACTGTCACCACATCTCCCACCGATACAACATCCAGTGGATGCTTAACAAACTGTTTTCGCAGCTTTGATATATGGACAAGCCCGTCCTGCTTTACGCCGATATCGACAAAAGCGCCAAAATCTACTACATTCCTGACTGTTCCCTGAAGCTCCATGCCAGGCTTTAAATCTTCAAGCTTCAAAACATCTGTTTTAAGGATAGGCTTAGCGAGATCATCTCGCGGATCTCTCGCAGGGCTCCTAAGAGCATCAATGATATCCTTGAGCGTCAGTTCACCTGTTTCAAGCTCTTCCGCTGTTTGTTTGATATCAATTCCGGCAAGTGCTGCTTTCAGCTCTTCTGATCCAATATCAGTTGTTTTAAACCCAAGCCTGGACAGAAGCTTGACGGCATCCTGGTAGCTCTCCGGGTGGATACTCGTCCTGTCAAGCGGCTCCTTTCCACCCGCAATGCGCAGAAAGCCGATAGCTTGCTCATAAGTTTTGGCTCCCAGTCTGGGAATCTTTTTCAGCTGGACCCTTGATAGGAATTTGCCTTCTTCCTCTCTTTTCTTAACAATATTATTGGCAACTGTCTTTGATAATCCTGCCACATACTGCAAGAGAGAAGATGAAGCCGTATTAACATTAACGCCGACCTGGTTTACGGCTGTTTCGACGACAAATGTAAGGGATTCGCTCAGCCTTTTTTGAGATACATCATGCTGGTATTGGCCTACCCCTACAGATTTGGGATCAATTTTCACCAGCTCGGCCAATGGATCCTGCAGGCGGCGGGCGATAGATACAGCACTGCGCTCTTCCACCTGGAAATCCGGAAATTCTTCCCTGGCAAGGTCTGATGCTGAATAAACACTCGCCCCGGCTTCGTTAACAATAATATAATAAATATCGCCGCTCAGTTCTTTTAGGATATCTGCAATGAATTGCTCGGTTTCTCTTGAAGCTGTACCGTTTCCGATCGCTACCATCTCGACTTTGAAAGTTTTAATGATTTGTTTTACTTTTTCTTTTGCATCCTTTGTTTTAGAGACCGGCGGATGAGGATATATAACGCCAATGTCCATTACTTTTCCCGTCTCATCAACAACTGCCAGTTTGCAGCCTGTACGGTACGCAGGATCCACCCCAAGAACAACCTTTCCTTTAAGAGGCGGCTGAAGCAGGAGGTTCCTCAAATTCTCCGAGAATATATGGATGGCCTGTTCTTCTGCCTTCTCCGTCAATTCATTCCGGATTTCCCGCTCGATGGACGGCTGGATCAGCCTTTTGTACCCATCCTCAATCGCTTCGCTTACCGGTACAGCAGAGGGGGAGGAAAGATTCTTGATCCATTTTTTCTTCAAATAGCTCTGCATCATATCTATATTCGGCCGGATTGCCGTTCTGAGGATATCTTCCTTTTCTCCGCGGTTTACAGCCAGTATTCTGTGAGGAACGATTTTACTGATCGGCTCCTCATATTCGTAATACATTTCATAGACCTTTTTCTCATCATTGTCTGCATCTTTTACAGAAGTTTCAATTTTACCGCTTTTGAAGGTTTCCCTTCTGATCCATTTTCTGCTTTCCGGATCATCAGAGACCATTTCAGCAATGATATCCCTGGCACCAGCAATCGCTTCTTCAGCTGTATTCACACCTTTTTCCTCAGAAATAAATGCAGCCGCTTTCTCTTCAACCGGTTCTTTAGTGAACGCTAGCATCCACTCTGCAAACGGCTCAAGCCCTTTTTCCTTCGCCTGGGTAGCCTTTGTCCTCCGCTTCTGCTTATAAGGGCGGTACAGATCCTCTACCTCCTGCAGTTTGACCGCTTTTCCGATTTGGGCAGCAAGCTCCGGCGTCAGCTTACCCTGTTCCTCTATCGTCCGCAGCACTTCTTCCTTCCGCTGTTCAAGATTCTGTATGTATTGCCATCTCTCCATGATGTCCCGGATTTGCACCTCATCCAATGCACCTGTCTGCTCTTTCCGGTACCGGGCAATAAAAGGAACCGTATTCCCATCCTCGAGCAGGCTGATGACACTTTTCACCTGTTTGCTGTTTATCTTCAATTCAGCTGACACGAGCTTTAACATCTCTTCCTGTTTATGTGCAGTCTTCTCCAAATTCAATCCCCCACAACCTTCGATTTTCTACCACTATTTTATCAAATGTATTGAAGTTTCCCAAACAAAGAAAAAAAGCCGGCTCTCATTAGAGCAGGCTCCCAATAATAAAGGTCGAATCATCAGTGCTGTTTGAGTATTTGCTTTTAATCTCTTCGGCAATACAATCAATCGGCATAAAGCTTTTGAGCAGGGACTTTACTCCGCTGATATTAAAGCCATCCGAGTGGATAAGAAATTTGGATTTGGCTTCATAATTGAACCGCTGTGTATTGAACACCTGCGGCCTTCCGGACAGATATCCTGTTACTGGGAGCGGATAAGTCAATTTGCCTGCTGCTGAATACAAAAAGAATCTGATATTCCCGACACAGCTATATACAAATTCTTTATTGATAAGATCAACCTTGAATACCGAAACTGCCGCTCCCCTTTTCTGAACCAGCACTTTATTGCACAGCTTCATAAGGGTATCAACATCTTCCTGATGGTTTTCTTCTACCACCTGGATGACAGCAGAAGAAGCTTCATGGGCATATTGGCCGCTTCCCAGTCCATCTGCCAGGACACAGACAAAGTATTCCTCTGTTGCTGTAAAAAAATAGCCATCCCCACATTGAGATTTTCCTTCTTTTGCTGTCTGATGAGCGAGGACCTCAAGATTATCTTTGACAATATGCGTCATGAAAGGCACTCCGAGTTATTGCTTTCAGCATTGATCGCTTCCTGGAGCTTTTTAATGGCCCTTCTCTGCAGCCTTGACACATGCATTTGGGAAATCCCAAGCTTGTCGCCGGCATCTTTTTGGCTCATATTCTCCAGATAGGTGTATTGAATGATTTGTTTTTCACGGTCTGTCAGGACATGGAGCACTCTTTCAAGTACCATTCGCTGATTGACCTTTTCGAATCCTTCATCCACATTACCTACAATATCTAAAAGGGTAACCGTCCCTCCATCAGAATCGGCTTCAATGGAGTGATCGACAGAAAGGGCCTGATAGCTCTTGCCCATTTCCATTGCTTCCAGCACTTCCTCTTCGGAGACCCCGATTTCATCCGCTATTTCATCAACCCTTGGTGAACGGTGGAGCTGGGTCGTCAGTTCTTCGACCGTTGTTTTGATCTTCGGCCCCAATTCCTTTATCCGGCGAGGTACATGAACACTCCATGTTTTATCGCGCAGGAATCGCTTGATTTCCCCAATAATCGTCGGGACAGCAAAAGCTTCAAAGCTTTTCCCGAAGGTTTCATCATAGCGGCGTATGGCCCCCAGAAGGCCAATGATTCCCACTTGTGCGATATCCTCATGATAAGAGCGTCCCTTTGAGTACTTCCTGGCTATTGTCTCAACCAGGGCTTTATAGTTTCTTACCAGTATCTCCTGGGCTTCTTCATCCTGGTTTTCCTGGTAGGCTTTGATTAATTCGTTTATTTCTTCTTTGGATCTCTGGTTAGGTTGAGATTGTTTCTGCATCCCTCTCCACCTGCTCTCCTTCCAGGTACTTGGTCATAAAGACCGTCACACCCTCTTTATGATGGATTCTAACCTCGTCCATCAATGTTTCGATCAAGTAAAGGCCCAGTCCTCCTTCACGCAGAAATTCGACAGAATCCGTTTGATCATAGGGACCGATGCCTTCGCGTGCAGATTGGAAGTCAAAGCTTTTACCGCTGTCAGCCACCATAACCTCGAGACGGTCGTTATATAGGCCAAAGCCAATAACCACTTCACCTTTTTCGCTCGTTTTATAAGCATGCTGCACAGCGTTTGTGCAAGCTTCACTTGTCGCGATTTTCAAATCTTCTATTTCATCATAAGAAAATCCCATTCGGCTTGCAATGCCTGACAATGTCAGCCGGATAACTCCGACAAACTCGGGCTTGGCCGGAATTTTCATTTCTAAGTAATCAAACGGTTGATTCATTGTACCCCACCCTCAATCTGGCTGTTAATATCAATAATATCGGCTAGGCCCGTAATTTCGAACAGTCTTTTCAGACGTTCAGAAAGGCCGACAATCTGAAACTTGCCATTGTTGGAGCGTACATTTTTGAAAACCCCGACAAAAACGCCTAATCCTGTACTGTCCATATAAGATACTTCCGAAAGGTCCACAACCATTTCAACTGCCTCTTTTTCAGAAAGCGGGAATAATGATTCTCTTAGCTTCGGAGCCGTATATGCATCAATTTCTCCGCTGATTTTAGCTTGTACCAGTGTATCATTCTCTTTCAAATCTATCGTAATATTCATAACTAGACCCCACCTCTTAACATGTCAATTGCTCTTACCTTATACCCGGCGCGATGAGACGCTAAACATTCCTTTTTAATATTATTAATGTAAAATCATCACGCAATTGAAAATGCTGAAGCTTTTCAAGTTCTTTATAAATATTTGTGACTATCTCCTGCGCGCTGAGATGGATGTATTTGCGTATATATCCAATCAGCGTATCTTTTTCAATAAAGCCCTCATCTGTCCGGCACTCAGTCACCCCATCAGACATAAGCACGATCATGTCCCCGGGATGAACCTCCTTCTCGAACTGCTTATACTTCGTCCGCTTGTCGACCCCGAGCAGCAGCCCTTTGGCAGTCGTCTCGCTGAATTCATCTTTTTCAGCATTATAATAGAATCCGGGTTCATGGCCTGCAGACGCGTAATGGAAAAGATGGCTTTCCGTATTGTACATTCCGTAGAACATGGTAATGAACATGCTCGGGTCGACGTTCTGCTCTACAACCCTGTTCAGGTTCTCAAGCACACTGCTTGGCTCATGGCGGTTTTCCGGCAGGCTGTCCATGGCATATTTGATCATTGACATGCACAGGGCCGCTGGAATCCCTTTGCCGATGACATCGGCGATGGCGATGCTTATGTTATTATGCTCATCCTGAACAAAATGATAATAGTCCCCGTTCATATGTTTTGCCGGAACACTGATTGCCCCAATGTCAAGGGAATCGACAGCAGGTACGCTCGTGCCGAGCAGTGTCTGCTGGACGTTCGCAGCAATTTCCATTTCGGACCTCAATTCTTCCTGTTTATGCCTTAAGCTCTGATGCTCGCGGTATGCAAGGCCGTAGCCGATCATCACTTCAAGCAGCACATCAAAGGAATGAAGTACATTTTCGGGAAGATCAGGATAAATTTCAAACAGAAGACTTTTGTGAAGACTGATGATTTCCTCTGGTGATATCTTATGTTCAATGGATTTTCTACTGAATTTTTGACCTTGGTACAGCGTCTGTTCTGACTGGTCTTTTAAATAATTCTCTAGAATATCCCGATACTTTGATTCCATCATTTCTCGGAAATCCATAATGCCTCCCCCTAACGAAGCCATTTAGTCGCTCTTATATCTGTACCGTCTCCGGGTGATGAGCTGATATAGAATTCATCCATCAGTCTCTTAACCCCTGGCAGACCGGCTCCCAGTCCGCCGGAGGTAGAGAACCCATCCTCCATGACTTGGCGCATATCATTTATTCCAGGGCCGCTGTCCACTGCTACGATCTGCAATCCCGCTTTGCCGCCGTCATAAATTTTCTCTATACATATTTGACCTTGTCCGGCATATAAGTATATATTCCTGGCCAGTTCACTGATGGCCGTCGTAATACGGGCCTGGTCCACTGTACCGAACCCAAGCTCCTTTGCAACATTACGCCCCAGCTGGCGTGCTGCTACGATGTCCCATTCATTAATGATTTTTACGCAGGATTGGATACCCATACAGTTTAATCCCCCAATTCCTGTTGAAGTTTCTCCAAACCTTTTTCTAGATCTAATGCAGTAAGGACATCATCTAACCCTATGCCTAATTCAATTAGCGTAATAGCTACAGCTGGCTGTATACCGGTAATGACGACTTTTGCACCCATCAGTTTGGACATGTTTATAACGTCGCCAAGGACCTTGGCAATAAAAGAATCGATAAAGTCAATGGATGTTAAGTCTATAACAACCCCATTTGCACTGGTTTCATGGATCTTATGAAGCAAGTCTTCCTGAAACTGGAGTGCTGTCTGGTCATCAAGTTCCCATTGAATGGACACTAGCAGACAGTCATGCAATTTTAATATAGGTATTCTCACTGTTCTCCCTCCACAGCTACAATTTTACGGCTAGTCAGCTCAAGTGCTGCTTCAATTCCCTTTTTCAGTGTGTTCTTCGTTGTAAATTGATTCAGGTCAATCCCCAGATTCACGATGGTCTGGGCTATTTCAGGCCTGATCCCGACAAGCATGCACTTGGCGCCCACCAGGCGGACGGCATCTGCTGCCTGAATGATATGATGAGCCACCATGGTATCCACGACAGGCACGCCTGTGATATCTATTAAAACCACTTCCGATCGATGTTTGACCACTCCATTCAGGAGATTCTCCATGATTTGCTTTGCACGTTCCGTATCTATGGTGCCCACCAGGGGCATTACAGTAATACCTTCAAAAACAGGGATTAATGGAGCGGACAGCTCTTGAAGGGCAATTTTCTGCAGGGAGACGGTTCTTTCCCAGGTCGAGGAATACATATCGACAATTTCATTGGAGACGGGCGTCATCCAGCTTTCAAAGTCCTTGACGATTTCCAGCTGGTTCTCAGAGGTAATCAGCCCTTCCCCCTGCATTCCATCAAAAACGATTTTTCCGAAAGTCTGAAGCCCTTTCGTCACAAAACTCAGCGGCCAGCCGAGCCGGACTACTTTTTCGGCAAAATCGGACAGTTTGGAGGTGAACTCCTCATTCGTCCCCTTTATATTCGATATAATCAAATCGATGAACTCATAGCTCGTACCTGTGAAAACCTGGTCCGAAACTACGCGTATCACCCTTTCATCCGCGTTTTCCTTCGTGCTGCTAACCCATTCATTGAAGATCTCATCTTTTCGAGCTTGAATATAATCCAAAACCTTTTTATCCATTTGATCCTCCCCATTTTAACATACAAATATTTCTAAAGATGGAGTTACCCGGCACTTGTAAACCAAATTTAAAAATGTAAACAAAAAATATATATATATACCATTTAATGATAACAGTTAGGCACAGTCAAATAAAACCTCTAAGTATTGGAACTAGAAGAAAGACTTTTAATTTTACCCGTTTTTCGGATGATTAAACCTTTGCAATCTATCCTGTCCAGCAAAAATAGACATAATAAAAGACAAGCAACACACATGCTTGTCCTCAGCAGATACACAATATTAAGTAGGTTAAAATTTGATATGTACCCGAGATAAAGCAAATCCTTTATCTCTTGGTTTTCCGGAAGACACAGCGAATCTGTGTGTTATAAAAAGACACCCTGAAAGAGCGTGCGTGCTTATAACTAGAATTCAATAAGACCCAAGCTTATTTGCAAAGCTTCATCCACTTTTTCCATCATTTCGTCATCGAGATGGGTTATCTTATCGGTTAAGCGTTGTTTATCAATTGTACGAATTTGTTCCAACAGAATGACAGAGTCTCGTTCAAAACCGTAACGCTTCGCATCAATTTCAACGTGAGTAGGCAGCTTAGCTTTTTGAATTTGGGCTGTAATGGCTGCAACTATTACTGTGGGACTGAACCGATTCCCGATGTCGTTTTGGATGACAAGTACTGGACGTACGCCGCCTTGTTCTGAACCAACAACTGGGGATAGGTCTGCAAAATAAACGTCGCCACGTTTGACAATCAAAGGATTATCCTCCGCTTACTAGACGTTCAACTGTGTGTTCTGCCTCATATTCCGCTTGGAATGCCTCAGATGCAATCGTCAGATTAATTTTTGCCATTTCCATGTAGCCTCTTCTCATCGACTCACGAATTTGTCTCTTCTTCCGCTCACGCAAATACATTTTCGTTGCCTGATAAATGAATTCGCTCCGATTGACATTCTCCTGCTTAACAAAGCTTTCTAACTCGGTTAAAAGATGCTGCGGTAACTTTACCATGATCTCTGTTGTTGCGCTGGACTCAGACACAAACATACACCTCCACCATCACTACACACCATTTTTTATCTCTACCATTTTTTATATTACCATTATTCAGCTGCTGTGCAAAGGACTAATCAGCAATTCCTCTGTATTATCGGCCAAAAAAATATCCTTTTATGCATTAATACGCATTTATTTCCTGAAATATGAATGAAATGGCTTAGCTGGAACGGGAGCAGCAGGGAGCTCCCCCGTTCAAAGCTTGCCCTGCTTGCCGAGAAGCGGGTTATTCAGATCCACAGTCTTTTCTTCCTGCTTATACACGCGCGGCACCCGGCTGGATATCATGCAGGTGACCTCGTAATTGATGGTCTCAAGCTTTGCCGCAATTTCATTGACGGAGATCATACTGTCCCCCTGCGCACCTATCAAGGTCGCAGCTGTTCCAGGTTCCACCCCGTATGGCAGGCGGATCATGCATTGATCCATACAGATCCTTCCTACAATGGGGACTCTGCTCCCGTTCACCAGCACTTCCTGACCCTGCAGCCTGCGGATCCAGCCGTCTGCATAGCCGATTGGGAGGGTGCCGATCCATTCGTCGCCTTCTGCTTCATAGGTGGCGCCATAGCTGACTTTATCACCTTTTTGGAGCTTTTTCACATGCACGATCCTGGCATGAAGCGAGAAAGCCTCCTTTAGCGGGAATGGCAGCTCATGCTCAATTTCCGGCGATGGGGTGAGGCCGTACATGCTGATTCCCATTCTGACAGCATTAAAGCGTGCTTCTGGAAATCTGAGCGAAGCAGCACTGTTGCTGGTATGGACCATTTCCGGCACCTTGCCGAGCCATGACAGCATTTCCCTGAATCTGCCGAGCTGCTCCCGGAAATAGGAATCGTCCAGTTCATCAGCTGTTGCAAAATGAGTATAGATGCCTTGCAGCTCAAAGGCATCCTCCCGCCCTGCAAGCTTCTCAATGGCAAGCAGCTCGTCCTTCTCCCTTACGCCGATCCGACCCATTCCGGTATCGAGCTTTACATGAAAAGTCAGTCTCTTCCCTTGCAGACAAGGAAGTGCCTTCTCGAGCCAGTTTACCTGAAAAACCGTCAGGGTTATGTCCGCAGATGCAGCCAGTGGTGCATCCTCAGGCCTGCTGGCACCTAATACCAGAATCGGGGCCTCAATTCCCCTCTGCCTGAGGGAAAGAGCCTCATCCAAAAAGGCAACAGCCAGGCAATCCGCCCCAGCCTCAAGGGCCGCCCCCGCAGCCTGGATATCTCCATGCCCGTATCCGTTTGCTTTCACCACAGCAAAGAGCTTCACATCTCCAGGAAGAAGCTTCTTCATTGATTTCACATTTTCTTTTATATGATCAAGATTAATTTCAGCCCATGTATCCCGGTAAAACCCTGTGGGATAATCCATTGCCATTCACGTCCTTTTCCTTCCGTTCAAAAAGTATACAAATTATTATCGAACTCTGGAATCTTAATGTCAACCGAAATGCGGAGGTGGCTTGCCCAGAGCCGACAAGCATAAGACGCACAAGAATGAAAGGCGTTCTTTGCCTTTCATTCTTGGGTGGCTTATGACTCGAGGCTCTAGCCGCCGGAGCTGGACAATAAGAAATGCGGAGGGCGCTTGCTCAATCAAGGAACACAGGCTAAGAGCGCCACGTCCTGTGGCAACGCCTGCATGACCCGCGTCCTGCGGGCCTCAAGCATAAGACGAGCAGGACGGAAGGTTGTTCTTTAACCTTCTGGCCTAATTGGCTTATGACTCGAGGGGCTAGCGCCCGGAGCTGGACAAATGAAATGCGGAGGCGACTGTTCAGGTGCGACAAGCATAAGACGATTTGGGATTGAAGGCGTTCTTTGCCTTCGGTTCCAAAGTGGCTTATGACTCGAGCACCTAGGAGCCGGAGCTGGACAAATCGAAATGCGGAGGCGGCTTTCTCCGTAAATCGGCCTCCGCAAAAAGAAGGCAGATGCCCGTTCCAGAGCATCTGCCTTTCCATTATTTCACTGCATCTCCCTGCACTGATTGTGCAAGCATGACCATTTCTTCCCTCGTCAGGTCGCTGGATGCGATGATATATTCCACTCCGCCGTGGGTCCAGCTGATTTTATTATCGTCTATGGCCCCTATTGTGAAGCCAAGATCCACCGGTTCCCCTGATTCGGAAGTATAGGAGGTGTTTGCCGGCATGACATCTGCTTTTTCCTGGATGAGTGTGAAGGACTTGTCGCCGCCGTATGTCAGGATAAAGCGTTTGCCGTCCTCCATGCTGATTTCTTTTTCATCGATCAGGCTGACATTTTCAAGCTCGGCCTGCGGATATTTGACAGAGAATTCCTCACTGGCCGCTTCTTCTGCCATGACTGGAACCTCAATCTGGGCCCCGGTCATATTTTTCTGGGTGTCGAAATCTTTTTTATCAAGGGCAGCCTTGAAGTCGACCTTTGAGAAGTCAACGGTCACCAGCGGGTTCCTGTCTGAATCCATGACCTTGACGCTGACAGGGGCCAGGTCCTTTTTATCAAGGGTGATTTCCTGGTAAGGAAGCATCTTGTTGTTCTGGTATCTCGTCTTTGTTTCAAAAACATAATGTTCTTTGGTAGCGCTGAATTTCGCCTCTTTATCTTCGAGGATATCCTGCAGCAGGGACTCGTACAGATAAGCCTGGCTGCTGTTCTGCGGCCAGTCGCTCTGGAACTTGAAGCTCTTGTTGAGGGCCGGTGTCAGGACAAAAACGCCTTCATCATTGCGGAGGATCATCTGGCTTTGATTCTTTTCAGGATTTTTCAGACTGACGCGATAGTAGGCAGGTTCTTTATGCCAGATTTCAATCGCATAAGTCTGGGGCTCCGTGCCCATCTGAAGGGTCATTTTCGCTTCTGCTTTATATCCCTTCAGTTCCTCCACTTTTCCGCCAAGCTCCTTCACCACATCCTCTTGTGATTTAGTTCCACAGGCAGTTAAGGCAAAGATGGCCAAAAGCCCGGCGAGAAGCATGAACAATCTTTTCTTCATTCCTTCAACCCCTTCTGTCTCATTTCATCAATTGTGCGCTTCCTGCCTGCTTACAGGCATTCCGCGTTCTGAAGGAGAGGCTTGGCAAGCCGGACAGCAGCCGCGGCTTGAATGCCGGCTGGCAAATCGGATAGCCTTGTCTCTCCTGTCGCACTATGAATATATGAGACAACCTCCGGGAATATGACTTGGCCTATGACAGCTTTTTACTCCCGGATTCCTGGCAGCGGGGTTGCAATGACAACCTGGGCAACAGCATAGCTTTCACTGTGGGAAATGGAAAGATGGAGGCCTTCTCTTTCAGGCTTGCTGAAGAATGGCTTCCCTTTGCGGTCATTTGATATTTCAATATCCTGAAAAGACAGCTCGCTTCCTATCCCTGTGCCATTAGCCTTCGAAAAAGCTTCCTTTGCCGCAAACCGGCCTGCAATGAATTCAAGCTGTCTCTTTTCGCTCAGCGTTATATATTTAGCCAGTTCCCCCTCAGTCAGGATGCGTTCTGAAAACTTAGCCCGATTGGCCATCCTGCTGATTCTTTCAATTTCAACGATATCAATGCCGATCCCTTCAATCACATGCATCATCCTTCTAATTGGTTTGCAGCTTGCATACACAATAGTATACAAGCAGTGGCCATTTCCGGCTCTTTCACGCTATAGTATAATTAACCTTCCTTAACTGATAAAAATAGAAAGGGGACTGTTATGTTTACAAGGACAGAGAGCTTCAGGGAATTCATCCGCTTCTATCCCATTGTCTCCATCATTTTGCTTTTGAATATACTATTCTATTTGCTGACTGTTCTGCCTGTATTTCCGAATTCCTACATATTTGAAAGGCTTGCCGGAGTCAATTTATTCATCAGGGAAGGTGAGGTGTGGCGGCTTGCCACCCCGATATTCATGCACAGCGGCTTTACGCATGTCCTGTTTAACAGCTTTTCCCTTGTCCTGTTCGGCCCTGCCCTGGAGAGGATTGCAGGAAAGGCGAAATTTGCCGGCATCTACCTTATCACCGGCATTTCGGCCAATGTCGCCACCCTGCTGCTTGAGCCGCTCACCTACACACATGTCGGCTCAAGCGGGGCCATTTTCGGCCTGTTTGGCTTCTTTGCAGCGGTCGCATACTTCCGGAAAGACTTGATGTCTCGCGAGAATTCACAGATCATCATTACGATAGCCGTCATTGGGCTTATTATGACCTTCATCCAGCCAAACATCAATATTTCCGCGCACATCTTCGGGTTCATCTCCGGTTTTCTTATAGGAGCGCTTTCATTAAAAAGGAATAGATAATGCAGAAAAAGCGCCAGCCGGCGCTTTTCTTTATGGCTGTTATTTTTCTCTGGAGTACCATTTATAAATCTGTTCTGCATCACTTATGTCCAGGTCAGCTGCCTTCCCTCCAGACCCTCCCGAGCCGGACTTGACAGTAGCTTCCACTGTCGCAAGCTGCTTCCGTTTCTGAAAGCGGCTTTCCTTCAGGCTGAGCGACTGCACCTTATTCTTCATCATATAAACCGTATGCTTGCTGAACGTCCTGTATCGGAGCGTTAGCTGGCTTCCGCTGATATGCCACCCTGCTGCCCTGAATTTCAAAAAGGACCAGACCACGGCCGGCAGGAGCAGCAAAAGGGACAGAAATCCCCATGGACGAAAGATGGCCGGCGGCACAATAATGAATAAAGCCGCAACAAGGAGCCCCCTGAGAAGATACCGCGGCAGCGCCCTTTTCGGCAGCCCCGCAAGCTCGATTGCGGCATTATAATCTGTAAGATGATGCCCGATCAGCTCCCCCAATTCATTCCTTCGGATAAGCGGGAAAAGCATCACCTTGGCACTATCCCTATCAACTGCCGATCCGCCAGCGCTTTCCACATATAATGTACCGAATCCGAGCGGCTGCCTGGCAGGATTTTCACTGAAACGGAGCGCCTGTATCCTGTGCAGGGGAATCGTAAGCTGCCTTTTCTCCAAAAGTCCCCTGGAGATGACCAGGTCATCTTCCTCTCTTCTGACGGTAAAGCCCGCATATTTTAGCATTGTCCCGATGACAGCGATCACCCATGCCAGCAGCAGGAGCAGAAATACAGCCCCGCTGATGAAAATGACGCCATTTTCTGCAAAATGCTCAAAGCGGTGAAAAAGAGCTTCATAGGGAATGATCTCCTCAAACTGAAAGAAAAAAGCAATCACCGCGGAAATGACCACTCCAGCCCCGCCGGAAGTGGATGCAAGCAGCAGAAGCTGTCCGGGCGAGATCTTATAAATGTCTTGTCCGCTAATGCCGGCCTCTTCCTTCTCTCCGTCCCCGCTGCCCTTCTCCGCTGTAAGCTCCGCCTGGATGGCGGCAGCCTCCGCTTTGGTAATGGCTGTCAGGGTCGCCTCTGCCTCCTGAGTCCCGCTCGTCCCCGCCGTTTCCACCTTGACTTTCACTAGCCCGAACGGACGGTGCAGAATGCCTTCGGAAAAATCAAGGCTCTGAATCCTTTCAAAAGGGATATACCTTTTCTTGCGGACAAAGACCCCATATTCAATCCGGAGCTCCCCCTCCTCTACCCGGTAGGTAAAGCGGAGCCACTTCAGGATGCCGCCCGCCAGCACAAGGAGGACTACGGCTGCAGAGCCAATCAGGTAGAAAAGGTCCCAGTTTGAATTCTTAAATCCGAAAACAATGAATACTAAAAACGGTACAATAAGTTCTTTAAGCTGCTTGAAAAAGTTGGCAGCCGCAGAGATCGGATGCAGCCTCTTCGGCTCAGACATCTTCATCAGCCACCCTTGCCAGCTTTGAAATGGAGAGGCGCAAACCTTCTGCTTCGTCCATATCAAGCGCAGGTATCTCATGGACAGTAGCTGCTGTAGACACGGCAATGGTGGACAGCGCATACTTCCTCAGGATCGGCCCCTGCCTTGTATCGACATGCTGTACCCTGACCATTGGGACCAGCGTCCTTTTGACAATGAATATGCCGTGCTGAAGTTCGATCTCCTGCTCCCGCACCTCATAGCGCCACCTTTTCCACTTCAGCGAAGGGAAAAGAATAATAAAAAAATACATATACACACATGCCAGGATGACGGCAGCCGGGATAATCCATCCGGGCCCGTCGAAAATAAAGGCAAGTGCCGCAGCCCCTCCCATCGCAATCACAAAAATGCCTGAGTGGATCGCCCCTGATATCCTCCATACCGGGAGGGCCCTTTTTGAAATCCTTTTTCTTGGTCCGGTGCTCATAAAATAATTCCTCCCGAAAAGGCACTTTAAGTTTGAAGCCGTCCTTCAGTCTTTATACCTTCCAGTATACAGGACTTCAGGCTGCCCGTGAGGAAATTATATTTTGAACGCTGCCTGGTCCACTTCTTCCAAACCCGCTTCATTCCGGAGGTAGTCTGCCAGCTTGAAAAGGGCATCATCCTTCTTTTTCGCTTCAATCATGCAATGAATTTCCGGTACGCTCCCATTGATGTTCTTCAGGAAGTCCATGAACATGACAGGATCAACATAATCAGCATGGGCCCGAAAGTCCTTGGCGGAGCGGGGGCTTGATATATGCATCTTGATGGGAAGCCTCGCATGCTTCCAGGTCGAAGTAACCCGCTCCCAATTGCTCATCCAGTCTTCATTTTCAAAGTGGGCCAAATGATGGTGATAGTCAAAAACAAGCGGGATGCCAAGCTTTTCGCACAAATACAGCGTATCGTCCAAAGTGAATGCCGTATCATCATTCTCCAGCATGACCATCTGCTGGATGGCTGCCGGGATCAGTCCCCAGTTATGGACAAACTGCTCCAGTGCCTTCTCCTTGTCATTGTAAGCCCCGCCCACATGCAGGACACACCGGTGCTCTGGTTCAATTCCCATCCCCTTCAGCAAAGCTTTATGCATGGAAAGCGTCTTGATCGAGACATTCAGGATTTCCGGCTTCAGGGCATTCAGCAGGACAAAATGATCGGGGTGGAAATCGACCCTCATTCTATGTTCTTTAATATAGTCCGCCAGTTCCTGGAGAGCCGGCTTTAGCGGCCTCATGTATTTCCAATCGGACAGCTCCTCATGATTGGCGAGCGGGATCAGCTTGGAGCTGAGCCGGAAAAAGGAAATATCATGGGCAGCATTATGCTTCAGGAGGCGCAGGCAGTTCTCAAGATTGGATATCGCAATCCGCTCTAGCTTCCTGATGGCTGCTTCCCGGTCCTTAATGCCGGAAAATTGTTTGTAGGTCATGGTTTGCGAAGGCGAACAATTCTGCAGATGCACGCTCATCGCTACATATCCAAGCTTTATGATCGTCAAAGAGCAACCTCCCTTTAATGTTCATTATCCCGCTTAGTATGCGCCAATTTCTTTTTTAAAAAAGGAGAGCTGGTTTATCGAGATTAACGGAAATTTATGTATTTTGCGTAGAATTCCTTTAGATTTATGTAGAAACGGCCCAGTTTTGTGTAGAATCCATCCCTTTTTATGTGTAGAATCCTAACGGAAGACGAAGGAAATTACTGTGCGCACCTCCGCCAAAATCCAATTAAAACAGCAAAAAGGGTACGGAATGATGTAATCCCGTACCCTGCCCAATTTTATATTCTATTAACGGCTGCTATCGGAGGTACGGTTGGAATAATTGCCCTGACGGCGTCCGCCCTGTCCCTGCCTTGGTTTGTATTGGCCGTCTTTCCTTTTGGAATCATAGCCTCTTCTGTTGTCGCTGCCTCTTCTATTGTCATTGCTTCTTCTGCGGTCATATGGCTTTCTGTCCCTTTTGGAAGGAAGCGGCTTTTCTTCTGTCAGCTTGACAGGAGTATCGTCCGGCTCTTTCGTCAACAGCTTCAGGACAGCTGCCACAACGTCAGAAGCATCGTGCTGCTCAAGAAGCTCATCAGCTGCCTCTTTATAGTTTTCCAGGTTATTGGCACTGATTGCCTGTGAAATCTTGTCGACTGCTGCCTTCTGCTGGCCTTCGAGGGCTTCAGCAAGCGTAGGCGGCACCATTTTTCCCATCTTGCTCTTGGTCGTTCTTTCAACAACAGCCAGGTATGATTTCTCACGAGGCGTGATGAATGTCATCGCCATTCCTTCTTTTCCTGCACGCCCTGTACGGCCGATGCGGTGAACATAGCTTTCAGGATCCTGAGGGATGTCAAAGTTGTATACATGTGTTACGCCGGAAATATCAAGACCCCTCGCAGCAACATCAGTCGCAACAAGAACATCGATGGATCCTTCCTTGAACTTTCTCAGGACAGACATACGCTTTGCCTGGCTGAGGTCTCCGTGAATTCCTTCTGCAAGGAAGCCTCTCAAATTCAGCGCCTCTGCAAGCTCATCCACACGCCTTTTGGTACGCCCAAAGATGATGGCCAGTTCTGGTGACTGGATATTCAGAAGGCGAGTCAGTACGTCAAATTTGGTTCTCTCCTGTACTTCCACATAGAATTGCTCAATAAGCGGAACCGTCATTTCCTTTGCTTTGACACGGATGATCTGCGGGTCTCTCATGAATCTTTCTGCCATTCTCTGGATCGGTGCAGGCATTGTGGCAGAGAACAAGAGGGTCTGTCTTTCCACAGGAACGCTTGCCAGAATGGATTCGATGTCCTCGATAAAGCCCATGTTCAGCATTTCATCTGCTTCGTCAAGGATCGCTGTGTGAACATTGTCCAGGCGGAGCGTCTTGCGTTTAATATGGTCAAGCACCCTTCCCGGTGTTCCAACGATGATATGAGGGGGCTTTTTAAGGGCACGGATCTGGCGGTTGATATCCTGGCCTCCGTAAATAGAAAGCACGCGTGCTCTTTTTCCGTAGCCGATCTTATATAGTTCTTCAGACACCTGGATTGCAAGCTCCCGGGTCGGAGCAATGATGATCCCCTGGATAACATCCTTGCTTGTGTCGATTTTATCAATCAGCGGAACTCCGAATGCAGCGGTCTTTCCCGTACCGGTCTGCGCCTGGCCGATCAGATCTTTATTTGCCAGGCTCAAAGGAATTGTTTCGGCCTGGATCGGGGTAGCTTCTTCAAACCCCATTCTTTTTAGTGATTTCATTGTAGCAGGACTGATGCCTAAATCTTGAAACTTTGTCAATGTATTCTCTCCTTCTGTTTCTTGGCAATTATTTATGGTGATTAGCGTCAGATCAGCAGGGTAAGCTGCCGCTCGGACAATTCATGGCAAAACATGCTTTCCTGCATTGAAAGCGGCAGGCAAGCGTTTTGGAGTGTTCTAAGAGGACCGAAGATCTTGTATCTCTGCCGGGATCTGAGTGGAGGGATCCTGGCTGCTGAAACCCGGTAAAGGAGATGGCAGCTTATTTCAGCTGGCTATATTTCATTCAGTATATGAACAATGTTTATAATAAAGCCGAACGGGCAGCCCCGGAAGTCTCCCCTTGCAGTCATACCTATATATTAAAGTGAAAAAAGACATTCTCCAGGTGGAGTATGTCCGGGTTTCAAAGAAATTTCTCTTTGGCACTTTAGGGTTTATCTTACCATTTTTAAGGGCGCTTTGCAATAAAGTGCCCCCCCTGGCAATTATGCCTCATGCTGCAGAAATTCCAATATATCCTGGAACAGCCCTTCACATTCGCCGCTGTGGCAGATCAGGTGCTTCGATTCTTTTAGAAAAATAAGCTTTTTGGACGATGCTCCTATATTTTCATATAGGTATGTGGCACTGCGCGGCGGGACGACTCCGTCCACTTCCCCCTGGGCAATCAGGGTAGGAATCCTGATCTGGTTAATGATCGGCCTAACAGAAGATACCAGCCTCCGGAACTGCAGCGTGGCTGCAATCGGGGTTTCCCTGATTTTCCGGTTATATCTGAGGAACATTTCATTCTTAAAGAGATTTCCTTTAACGGTGTCCTTTATCATTTCTCCTATATCTTTCACAAGCTGCTTTGGATTCACATAATAGGCAGCCGCGCTTAAGAGGATCAGCTTTTTCACGGGATAATGCACTGCCAGGTAACTGGCAATGATCCCGCCCATGGAGAAACCGATCACATAGACTTCATCACACTTTTCCATCAGCTTTTGGAGTTCATCTTCTGCATGGCTTATCCACTTTTTATACTCAATGCCTTTCAGCTGCAGCCTGTCCCCATGTCCAGGCAGGGTAGGGACTGCCACTTCCCACGCAGTATGTTTCTTGAGATACTCAGTCAGCGGCTCGATTTCAAATGGAGCACCTGTAAATCCATGTATACAAAGACAGCCGATCATGTACATCACCTTCGTCTGTATGATTTGCTCTCACAGTTCCTTTATTTTACACTTTGCTATGAGTATTATTCCAACAAAATTATCCGCCCTGCAAAGGAAGGCGATATCAAAGAAAAGACTGCCTGAAAAATGGCAGCCTCCCCCGTTTGTATCTATATTTCCCCTGTTTGTATAATCCTTTATGCTGTCATGAGTGCTGCCTTAAAGGCTGAACCAATGAATTTACCAATCCCGGGTGCTCTCCAGGAGCTTGTCTATCTCGAATTGGCCTATCGCATAAAATATATTCTCTTCTTGTAATTCACTGGTTTCATCGAGCAGCCGGTCAATATCCAGATAATATGCTCTCATACGAAACCTCCTACGCCTTTTATGCGCCTCTTTCGGGCCAGGCTTTTCTATCTCTAGTATAACATTCTCTTCAGTAAATCGGATTATGGGGGTCGGACCGGATTTTTCATTTCATTTACCCTTTAAAAATTCTTTCAAACATTTATCTGCCAGAGCACATATTTCATTTACTCACTCACCATCCTAGTAAGGGACTATAACTATGAGGTGATGATCATGAACCAATCGCTGGGATATTTGCGTGAACTGCTGTCCAATTACACGGACCGCTCCCATGAATGCCGGGAGCTGTACCATAAAATCACTGACGATCTTTCGGAAGAAGACAATGCGTTTGTAAGCAGACTTACCGAGCAGGAAGCCGCTTTTTTGAACAGCATCCTCCCCCCTGAAATCCAGCATGCCAAAGAAGAACTGGATTATAAAAGAGCCAATAAGCTGAATGAAATCTATGAGCTTCTTACTTAGCCGGGAAAAACAATGTTCCGGGAGATAGGTAAACCTTTTTGTTCCTAGAAGTATCTCCTGCTTTAAATGGGGCTGTTGATTTCCGTTCCAGGCACTTCGCTTTCCGCGGGGCGACGCTGAGCCTCCTCAGAGCAAGCTCCTGCGGGGTCTCAGCCTTGCCGCTATCTCCCGCAGGAGTCTACGTGCCTTGCACTCTAATCAACAGGTTTTCAAACTCTTTTTAACTTTCCGAACAAAAAAAACGGCCACCCGCCGTTTTTTTGTTTTTCTATTGAACCTCCATCCCCCTTCATTTGTATAATAGATACAATGCAAGTAAGGGAGTGCCTTAAATGGGGATTGGATTCATCGTTTCAATGATTGTCACAGGATTTATTATGATCATCATCTTCTCTATCGCCATTCCGTTTCAGCGGAAATACGTCGTTAAAGAAAATGGCAGGATCAATTTCCGCAAGTCGCCTGTCCTCCTCCGCTGGAATGTTTTCGACGGTCTCGCAATCGGCGTGGCCGCCTACAGCATCATCTGCATCCAGATCTTAAACTTCATGATTTCCGGAGGAAGCACCATTGAAAATCCTTTTGTCCAATTTTTCACGAACCAGGGCCAGGCCTGGGTGATTGTCGGAACAGCCTATCTTATTTCACGGCTGTCCATGGTCATTAAAGGAGTCAGGGAGCTTCAGCAGAATGACTGATCAAGCCGGAAAGGCCAATCAATTTATGATAGCCTTCCAGGACGGGAGCGAAGAGGCATTTGACCAGCTTTACCTTTCGCTTAAATCTCCCTTATATGCTTTTCTGTTCCGCTTCACGAAAGAGGAGCAGCTCAGCATCGATCTTGTCCAGGACGCTTTCCTGAAGCTCCACCAGTCAAAATCAAGCTTTGACCCAAAGAAGGCAGGCGTTAAAACCTATCTTTTTCAAATCGCTTACCATCTAATGATCACCAAGCTGAATAGACGGAAAAAATGGCAGAAGCTACTGCCCTTCCTGCTCCCCTCAACAGAAGGGCAGGTGGACCAGGCAGATAAAATGACAGTCCGGGAAGCCATCGCCAGCCTCCCTGAGGCACAGAGGGCAGTCATTATTCTAAGCTATTATCATGATATGCCTCAGGCAGAGATTGCAGAGGTTGTGGGCATCCCTGTCGGCACGGTGAAGTCAAGGCTCCATCATGCCATAAAAACATTGAAAACTGTCCTGGAGGTGGATGAGATTGAACAAAGAAAAACCAAATGAGGCAGAAGAATTATTAAAACAGGAACCGCTTTTAAAAATGCATCTGGAGTCCTACCATGTAAACATACCGGAAATCTCCAGGAAAAAAAGTAAATTCGACAGAATTCTCTATTTTTTGGCATCCCCTGCGGTTAATCCACTCGAAAACTATATTAATAAAGGAGGAAGCATAACACTTCTGACTGCTTCTCCAATAGCCATTGGCGCGGTATTGGCCATTGCCCAGCTTTTGCGTCTCTGACCGATATAGTTATAAGAAAATCCCTGTTTCATGTGAAACAGGGATTTTTTTCCTTATGCCATCAACCTATTTTAGTGCTTCAGCTGCTTCTTCCAGCTTCATGCCCCTGGAGCCTTTAAACAGCACAATTGTTTCTGCATTCGTCAGGCTCTGCAGCTTTTCGATCAATGGGCCTTTCTCAGAAAAAGCAAAAACTCGTTCCTCTGAAAACACCTCTTGTGCCCCTTCCGCAATAACGCGGCCGAGAGATCCGAACGTTAACACATAATCAATCTTTTCCGGGTCGATCGCTTGGCCAATCTCGCGGTGAAATCTCACTTCATCATCTCCAAGCTCAAGCATATCAGCCAGCACAAGCACCTTTATGCTATAGCCTGAAAGCTCTGACACGAGATCAATTGCCGCTCTCATTGAAGTCGGGCTGGCATTATAGGCATCATTGATGACCTTTTCGCCTTTGCATCCTTCCGAAAGCTCCATCCTCATCGCTGTCAGCTTCAAGGAAGCAAATCCTTCATTCATCTGCTCGTAAGGGATTCCGAGAAAATGGGCAGCCTCCATGGCACAGAGAGCATTCATAACATTATGGACACCGAGCACAGGCAAATGGTATTCCATATCTGAAAGGTTCGCCTGAAAAACGCTCCCCTTCTCTTCCTGGTCGATCCGCACAGGATAGATGCTGTTGGATTGGCCTTTGCCGAACGAGCGGACTTTCGCCGGACCGCTGTAGCCGTTTAGCCTGTCTTTTAGAAGGGGCTCATCCCCATGATAAATGATCATGCCATCATCCTTCAGGCCCTCGATGATTTCAAGCTTGGCCTTTGCAATACCAGCTCTTGAGCCGAGATCCTGGAGATGGGATTCCCCGATGTTTGTAATCATGACAACATCCGGACGGGCAAGCTTTGTCAGGAACTCAATCTCCCCAAAGCCGCTCATTCCCATTTCAAGGACCGCAACCTCAGTATCTTCCTCCAAAGATAGTAAGGTAAGGGGCAGGCCAAGATGGTTATTATAATTCCCCTCTGTTTTTTGGACCTTGTATCTTAATGATAGAAGACGGGCAGTCATATCCTTCACTGTCGTCTTTCCATTGCTGCCTGTTATCCCGGCCACCTTAATATCCAGCTCATTCCGGTAAGCTTCTGACAGCTGCTGCACTGCCTTGAGCGTGTCCTCTACAACAAGGATCGGCAGGTGAAGCGGCGGATTCGGAACATCCTGCTGCCATAGTGCAGCAGCCGCCCCCTTTCGAAGGGCATCCTCCACAAAACGGTGTCCATCGGTGTGTTCACCCTTGAAAGGAACAAACAGGTTGCCGGGCTCCATTGTCCTTGAATTTATAGATACTCCTTTGATGCTGATGTCTGAAAAAGCCGAGTGGTCATTTAAAACGGGGATCATCCCGGCAATCTGAGCGATTGTACGTTGAATCATTTTTTGCGCCTCCTAACTGTTCTACTAATAGAAAAAGGGACACGGCCACATAGCCGTGCCTCTATCATTTATCACTTCACATTGTATGTTTGATGCTTTGTTTCTCCGTATGCCTTTCAATCGCCAGGTTCACAAGCCTTTCAATCAGCTGCGGATATTCCACGCCTGTATGCTTCCAAAGAAGCGGGAACATGCTGAACGGCGTAAAGCCAGGCATTGTATTGACCTCATTGATCATGACCTTGCCGTCACGCGTCAGGAAGAAGTCTGCCCTTACGAGTCCGGAGCAGTCAAGTGCTTTGAAAGCCCTGATCGACATCTCGTTCAGTGTGCTGTATTCCTCTTCTGTAATTTCAGCAGGAATGATCATGGCTGTATCGCCATCCTCATACTTGGCTTTATAATCATAGAAATCTTTTTTCGGTACGATTTCGCCGGCCACCGAACACTCCGGCTCATCGTTCCCAAGCACGCCGAGTTCAATTTCCCTCGCTGTTACGCCTTCCTCCACAATGATCTTCCGGTCGAACTGGAATGCTTCTTCAAAAGCTGCTGCCAATTCTTCACGATTTGTGCATTTGCTGATTCCTACACTCGATCCAAGATTGGCCGGCTTGACAAAGCAAGGATAGCCAAGTTCTTCTTCCACTTTCTCATAAGCTGTTTCCCCAGCCTTTTGCCATTCGCTGCGGACGAACCATACATAGTTGACCTGAGGCAGGCCAGCCTGGGCAAAGATATTCTTCATGATGACTTTATCCATGCCTGCAGATGAGGCAAGCACGCCATTGCCGACATATGGAAGGTTAAGGAGCTCAAGCATCCCCTGAACCGTGCCGTCTTCGCCATTCGGACCGTGAAGGAGCGGAAAGATAACGTCAAAGCTGCTTTCTTCAGCTGACTTGAACATAGCCGGTGCCAGGGCTGCAGGCGACATAGCCTCTCCCTGTGAGAACTCCAGCTGCTTGACGCTTTCAGCCGGTGCTTCGAGCATCGGGCCCTTCACCCATTCCCCTTCCTCGGTTATGTAAACAGGATATATATCGAATTTCTCCAAATCCAAGGCTTTAATGACAGCAAGAGCCGTCTGCATTGATACTTTATGCTCTGCGGATTTTCCGCCGTATAATAATCCAAGCTTCTTTTTCATCAAAAGGAACCCTCCATTTATTCAATCACATGTTTCATTTTACCACTCCAAAAGCGAAAAAGGCGTGATTGACTATTGTTATTTGCAGGAATTTTTTTCTTTCCCAGTCTGCCCTGCTTTCTATATATGTATGATTTCCTATGCCCATCTGCCACCATTAACCCTAATTCCCCCATCCCCCTGGATAACTGGTTCTTAGGTATTATTCTCAAATAGCATTCCAGGTGATATAGTTTGAATTTATAGAATATTTTTATTTATTTTCTTTTAAAAATTCCCACTTAACAAGAAAGGTTTACGACTGTATAATCCACGTTATACAAACAAATGTGTTTTTAAGGAGGACAACAATGAAACAGCTAGGACTACTCCCCAGAATTATTCTTGCAATAGCTTTAGGCATTTTAATTGGTTCTTTTTCACCCGAAGGAGCCATCAGGCTGTTCGCTACATTCAACAGCCTGTTCGGAAACTTTCTCGGCTTTGCTATCCCTTTAATCATCATCGGGTTCATTGCTCCCGGCATCGGGACAATGGGAAAAGGTGCCGGCAAGCTTCTCGGCATTACAACAGGGTTTGCTTATGCCTCTACCATCGCTGCAGGGACAGCCGCCTATTTTGCCGCTGTCAGCCTGTACCCTGCCCTGCTTAAGAATCAGAGCTTAAAAGAATTCGGGAATCCGGAAGAAGCACTCGCTGCTCCTTTTTTCCAGGTGGACATGCCGCCGGTCATGGGCGTTATGACAGCACTGCTGCTTGCTTTCACAATCGGGCTTGGACTTGCCGGCCTGAAAAGCAATGCTTTGCAGGACGTGATGGATGATTTCCGCACTATCATTGAAATGCTAATCGAAAAAATCATTATCCCTTTGCTGCCATTCCATATCTTTGGGATCTTTGCTAATATGACGCACGGCGGACAGGTTGGAAGCATCATCAGTGTATTCGCAAAAGTATTTATCATGATTATTGCCCTTCATTTCCTTTTCCTGCTTTTGCAGTACACAGCGGCAGGGGCTGCCGCCCGGAAGAATCCTTTCTACCTGCTGAAGTCCATGCTTCCTGCTTATTTCACTGCGCTCGGGACCCAGTCTTCTGCCTCAACAATCCCTGTCACGCTGAAACAGGTTAAAAAGCTGGGCGCTCGGGAAAAGACAGCAGATTTCGCTGTGCCGTTACTGGCAACGATCCATTTATCCGGGAGCACCATCACACTAGTGAGCTGTTCCATTGCGGTTCTTATGCTCCAGGGTGAAGCAGTATCCTTCGGGCAGATGTTCCCGTTTATCATGATGCTCGGGATCACGATGATTGCCGCTCCAGGCGTTCCCGGGGGCGCTGTCATGGCTGCCCTCGGCCTGCTGGAATCTATGCTTGGCTTTAATGGGACAATGACCGCTTTGATGATTGCCCTCTATCTTGCCCAGGACAGCTTTGGCACTGCCTGCAACGTAACAGGCGACGGCGCCATCACAATTCTGGCAGACAAAGCAAGCGGAAAGAAAGCCGTTCCGCTCAAAAATGAAGCAAAAGCTGTTTAGCCTGAAAATTACTTTTGACATCTCCTGGATAATCATCTAAACTGTTTCTAACATTCAGTAAACAGAAACTAATAGATGAGTTATGACAGGAATCAGTAGGGTTTGCTTCCCTGTTTGAAGAGAGCCGGTGTTTGGTGCGAACCGGTACAAAAGCAAACGTGAATTACCTCCTTGAACATTCTTTGTGAAACATGAAGTAGCAAAGGACGGACGGTCCGTTATCCGAACGAGCGGAAGACAAGTGTCTTCAACAAGGGTGGTACCGCGTGCAAAACCACGTCCCTTTTTACAGGGATGTGGTTTTTTTGTGCGTTCAAAACTCATCAGGAAGTGCCGCAAACAAAAAAAACATAAGGAGGATATATCGTGGAGAATTTTATAGAAAAGCTGAACCCCGACCAGAAAAAGGAGCTTGAAAGGCAATATCAGCTTTATACCAGCGGCACTCAGGATGTGGTGCCTCTTCAGGAGCTGAAAAATAAGATCGCCAAATCACTCTTCCTCGGCAAGCCGCTGAAGGTGAAGCTCGGGCTTGATCCGTCCGCACCTGACGTCCACCTGGGCCATACTGTCGTATTGAACAAGCTGAAGCAATTCCAGGAAAATGGCCATACCATCCAGCTGATCATCGGCGACTTTACCGGAAAAATCGGGGATCCCACCGGAAAATCTGCAGCAAGAAAACAGCTGAATGACGAAGAGGTGAAGCATAATGCGGAAACCTACTTCGAGCAATTCGGCAAAGTGCTTGATATGGGCAAGGCCGAGCTTCATTATAATTCCAAGTGGCTGTCTGCCCTTCATCTCCAGGATGTCATCGAGCTGGCCGGCAAAATCACAGTCGCCCGCCTGCTCGAGCGGAATGATTTTTCTGAACGGCTTGGGGCAGGGAAGCCCATTTCTCTCCATGAGTTTTTCTACCCGCTCATGCAGGGCTATGATTCAGTAATGCTCGAAAGCGATATTGAACTCGGCGGCAATGACCAGCATTTCAATGTCCTCATGGGAAGGCATTTACAGGAGCACTATGGCAAAGAAAAACAAGTGGTAATCCTTGTTCCTCTTTTGGAAGGGCTCGATGGAAAAGAGAAAATGTCAAAGTCCAAGAACAATTACATCGGGGTGGACGAAAAGCCGGAGGATATGTACGGTAAAGCCATGTCGATTCCAGATGAACTGATGGAGAAATACTTCCGCCTTGCTACAAGCCTGCCTCTTGCTGAGAAGATGTCCATCCAGGAAAAGCTTGAAGAAGGGTCACTTCATCCCCGCGATGCTAAAATGCAGCTTGCCAGAACCATTGTCAGCATGTACCACGGACATGAGGCTGCCGAAAAGGCGGAAGACCATTTCAAAAGCGTGTTCCAGCAGGGCTCCATGCCGGAAGACATGCCTGCCCTTACATGGGATGGCAGTGATGAGCCCGATCTGCTGGAATTGCTGATGTTTGCCGGCTTCTTCCCTTCCAGAAGCGAAGCCAGATGGATGGTTCTAAACGGCGGTGTCAGGATGAATGGCGAAAAGGCTGAAGACATTAACACGAAGGTTTCTTTGCAGGCAGAGCTGATCCTGCAAGTTGGAAAGAGGAAATTCGCCAGGATAAAAAAGGTATAAAATAAAAAAAGGGAAGACACCGTTTAGGATATCTTCCCTTTTTCTATATTAATGGCCGGAAAGCTTTGCGCCTTCCTGTTTGTGGACAGCCAGCTTATCAACCAGATGCAGGCTCGGCTCATTGAGGCCGATCAGCTGGACGCTTGTTCCATTTTCGCGGAGCTTCATCACAATTTTATCAATGGCAGCTACAGCAGAGTCATCCCAGACATGTGCTTCAGAGAGATCGATGACTACTTCCTTCGCCGTTTCCTTCAAATTAAAACTGCCGGCAAAATCAGTAACAGAAGCGAAGAACAGTTGTCCTGTCACTTTATAGGTGCGTTTTCCTGCTTTTTCATCCAGGATCGTCGACACCTTTACCTTTGAGATTTTGGCAACGAAGAATATTGCACTGAGGAGCACCCCAGCAAACACGCCTTTAGACAGGTCATGAGTGAAGACAACTGTTACAACGGTTACGACCATGACAATGGAGTCCGTGGCAGGAACCTTTGCCATATTGCGGAGAGAAGTCCAGTCAAATGTACCAATGGATACCATAATCATGACTCCTACTAGCGCAGCCATCGGAATCTGGACAACCAGGTCGCCGAGAACGAGAATCAGGAACATCAGGAACACACCGGCTGTCAAGGTAGATAACCTTCCCCGGCCCCCTGACTTCACATTAATGACGGATTGGCCAATCATCGCACAGCCGGCCATCCCGCCGAAAAATCCATTAATGATATTGGCAATCCCCTGCCCTCTGGCTTCACGGTTTTTGTTGCTTTCCGTGTCGGTCATATCATCGACAATGGAAGCAGTCAAAAGTGACTCAAGCAGGCCGACAATGGCCAGTCCGAGGGAATAAGGGAAAATAATCTTCAGTGTTTCCAGGTTCAGCGGGATATCCGGAATCAGGAAGACCGGAAGCTTTCTTGTCAGCTCTCCCATGTCTCCTACTGTCCGTACATCCGAACCTGTCGTTATCGCAATGATAGAAATGACAATAATGGCAACAAGCGGCGATGGGACAGCCTTTGTCATGCGCGGAAACAAATAAATGATCGCAAGCGCACCGGCTACCATGGCATACATGACCCATGTAGCATCGACAAACTGTTCAAGCTGCGCCATAAAAATCAAGATGGCGAGCGCATTCACAAATCCGATCATCACGGACCTTGGAATGAATTTCATAAACCTGGCCAGCTTAAAGACACCCAGCAGCAGCTGAATGATCCCGGTCAGGATGGTGGCAGCGAACAAGTACTGGAGCCCATGGTCTGCAACAAGCGTAACCATCAGCAGCGCCATGGCTCCTGTTGCCGCTGAAATCATCCCCGGCCGTCCGCCGACAAATGCAATAATGACCGCAATGCAAAAAGAAGCATAGAGACCGACCATCGGGTCTACACCTGCAATAATGGAGAAGGCGATCGCCTCGGGAATCAGCGCAAGCGCTACGACAATCCCGGCCAGGATATCTCCTCTGACATTGCCAAACCATTGTTCTTTAATTGATAAACCTTTCAAATGAACACCCCTTAATTTATTTGGATTTATAATGTGACTTTGAACTCTCATCAAAGTCCGGGCCGACAAAAACATAGAGTATCATACCATATTCCAGATAATTTACAAGAGGTGGTGTAAGCGCTGCATTAGTGATTTTCTGCTGTTTTTCTTTGATTTTCTTTAAAATACTTATCCGGATGAATCCTGATGATGCAAAAAAATAAGCCCTCGAAAAAGAGGGCCAGGCGTTTTTAGCCGATAGGCGTGCAAATCTCAATATAATGCCCATCCGGATCTTCCATATAAGCGACAGTCTGCCCCCATGGCTTTTTTACCGGCTCCAGCAAAATGCGGACTCCTGCCTTGCGTGCCTTTTCAATTGTCCCTTCCACATCCTCCGTCACAAAGCCCAGCTCCATCGTCTGCTCTTCCCGGAAACCTGCTGGTATTGGAAGATCTGTCAGTTCACGCCCATTTTCCCGAGTGTTCATGGAAAGGATCGTACTGCCTGTGTCATATTCTATATAGGTGCCGAATTCATTTTTCAGATTGAGACCGAGAAGTTCGCCATAAAACTGCTTCGTCTTTTCCAAATCCTCAACATATAAAATGATATAGCCCAGCTTCAAATCCATCATTAAACTCCTTCCACGGGCCTGTCTTTTTCAGGCCGGTTTTTCATTATTTTTTTGTGCTTTTATTATGAAGCGGTGCGAACGTACCTCTGCATATGCTGTCCGCAAGATTTCATCGTGCAATTCCCTCAGCTTTTTCTCGTATCCTTCAGAAGAAACCCTTCAATCTGCCAGGAGGCCCCTTAATCGGGTTGCTAACTGTCAGTTAGCAAGTAATAAATAAGTATCAAACTCCTTTTCTTAATTTTAGCACAATTTGTATATGAAAATAAAAAGGACCTTATCAAAGGTCCCAGCGATTATTTATCTCCAGTAAAAGATATGCCTTTCATAAAATATTTATTAAAGAAAGCATAAATGACCAGTACAGGCAGCGTAAACACCATTGAGGCAGCCATGATATAGTTCCAATAGCTGATGAACTGACCTTTAAATGAGTTTAATCCGAGCGGCAGAGTGAACAGCTCTGGATCAGACAAAATAATGAGCGGACGCATGAAATCATTCCATGACCCCATAAAGACAAAAATGGCCTGGGCAGCCAAAGCAGGCTTTGCCATCGGAAGGACAATGCGGAAAAAGGTGCCGAACTTACCCAGTCCATCCAGTGCAGCCGCTTCTTCAAGCTCTTTCGGAAAGTTGATGAAAAACTGGCGCATCATAAAAATAAATGTAGCATTGACCATGCCCGGTATAATCATTCCCTGATAGGAATTAAGCCAGCCAATCTCTTTTAAGATCAAATAGTTTGGAATCATTGTGACCTGCCCCGGGATCATCAGCACAGCCAAAATAAGAATGAATAACGTCTTTTTGCCAGGAAAGCTCAGCCGGGCAAGGGCATACCCTGCCATCGAGTTAAACAGGAGATTCAGAAGCGTAACAGACACACCAATAAACAGGCTGTTAAACAGCCAGCGGGGAAACAGCTCTTGCTCCAAGAATATCGTTCTATAATTATCTAAGGTGAAATTCTTGGGTATGAAGCTGATAGCCCCGGAAACGATTTCCTCCAGTGTTTTAAATGAAGAGGACAAAGCCCACAGGAAAGGAATCAGGGTGATTATCGCATATACAACCAATATGGCATACAGCAGCCCTCTCCCAAAACCGATTTTTTTCATATTATATACCTCCCAAGAGTCCCAGTTAACTTTGACTGGATCAGAAATTTTCTTCCTTTGAAAATCTTCTTTGCAATAAGGTCGCTGCAAGGATGATGACGGCAAGCGCAAAAGCCAAAGCTGCAGCATAGCCCATTGTCCCTAGATTCTTAAATGCATACTGATAGATTAAAAGGACCACAGTCAATGTTGAATTATTTGGACCTCCTGACCCGCCTGAAAAAATATAGGACTGATCAAATAACTGGAATGTCCCAATGATGCCCATGATGACAACAAAGGATGTCACAGGCCGTAAATTGGGAACAGTAATAAAAAAGAACTTCTGAATGGCATTCGCTCCATCAAGATCTGCAGCTTCGTACAGGGAGTCTGGTATGCCCTGCAAGGCTGCTAAGTAAATCACCATAAAAAACGGTGCAGTAGACCATATATTCATAATCATAATAGAATTGAGCGCTATAGATGGATCGCCAATCCAGTTATAAGTAGGCAGGCCAACCGTCTCAAAGATTTTATTGATTAATCCGTTCTGGTTATACATCCACATAAATATCAAGGTTAAGACTGCAGAAGAAGTAAGCGTTGGCAGGAAATAGATGATCCTGAAAAACTTCTCTCCTTTGAGACCTGCATTCAGGGATGCTGCCAGGACCAGAGCGAGAAATGTCTGTACTGGAACCACAATAAACACATACTTGGCTGTATTCCATAGGGCAATATGAGCCCGGCTGTCATCCACCAGCCTCACAAAGTTTTGGAATCCGACAAAATCATAATTTACTGCTCCCAGAAGCTGTACTTTATTAAACGCCAGGAAGATTGCATAGATGATCGGCCCTAAGATAAACGTCAACAGAACAAATAATGTTGGGGACATAAAAAGGTATCCCTGCCCCGCTTCCCTTAACCCTTTCTTCGTAAGCTTGTTTTTCATGTCTTGCTCACTCCTATACTCTCTATTGTATCGAGCCTAAGAAACAAATTCTGTGTAACTCTGTCTGCTGATGTTCTTTTTGAACATCAGCACAAAGAATTCAAGAATGGAAGAAGAGGAGGAAAAACCTCCCCTGCTGCCTTATTGGGCGTCGATTTCTTTATTAGCGGTTTCTTCAGCCTCTTTTAAGGCTTCATCCAGTGGGCGTTCTCCTAGGTAAGCAGAAACAAACTGGTTATTAAAGTTATTGAAGATGATAGGCAGGTTTGTTCCATCTGCCCAAACTGTTGCATATGGAGCTCCTGCTACCAATGCACCGCGCAATTCATCTTTGTCGTATCCGAGCTTTTCAGCAACAGACTTCCTGGAAGGAAGCTCGAAGCCTTTGCTGGTCCATGTCTCCATGCCTTCTTTTCCAGTCAAATAGGAAATGAGCTCCCATGAAGCTTCTTTCTTCTCAGATGCCGCATTCATTACATAAGAAACGGTGAAAGCCATTGTCCCCTGTTTTCCATTGATTGAAGGAACCTCAGCGATTCCGTAATCAATATCAGGGAAGGTACTATCCAGAAAAGGGATAGCCCAGTTTCCTTCGATAACCATCGCAGCTTTGCCCTGCCCGAACATTTCTCCCGTCCAGCCAGCTCCTACTTCATTTGGCTGTGCTGCTGTTTTATCAACTAAATGCTGATCGACATACGGCTGAAGCGATTCTACAACTTTAGGGTCAGTGAAGTTGGCTTTGTTTTCCTTGACTGCCTGGCCCCCGCTTGAATTAGCGATGAAATAGGTCCTTGCCAGCTCTGGATTCTGTCCGAATCCATAGACATCCTTGCCTTTTGTGAGACTCTTTGATACCTCTCTCAGTTCATCCCATGTTTTAGGCACTTCTACACCTGCATCAGCAAACATCTTTTTGTTATAAAATAAACCAAGGGTAGAGTAGCCTTTAGGGAATCCGTAGGTTTTTCCATCGTTCTGGAATGCTTCCAGCAGCGGTTTTTCAAAGTCCGCCACATCGAAATCTTCCCCGGCATATTCATCCAGCGGCTCCAGAACTCCTGTTTCGATCAATCCTGGTGCTTCAAAGGCATCCAGATAGAAAACATCCGGCCCTTCTCCGCCAATGAGCCTTGTTTTCATAACATCCATATATTGATCAGCAATGACTTCATGCTTAACTTTAATATTTGGATGAGACTCCTCAAAATCCGCAAGCACTTGCTTCAAAAGCTCTGACTCCTCGGGGGATGATCCCCACCCGGCAAGTGTAATTTCAACCTTTTCCCCATCCTTTGTGGATGTCTCCTTGGATGAGTCACCTCCGCTGCATCCTGTTAGAATGCTTCCAAACAACATTGCGGCCATACTGGCTCCAGCCAGCAGCTTTTTATTCAACATAGAAAGAAACCCCTTTCATTTTTGGATTTATCCAAAGCGGAGGATATCTCCGCGTTAAGATTAATGGATGTTTATTTGATAGCCAGTCGTATTTTCTGTAATTTCAAGCTTTACGCCGCTCTCTGTTCTCGCTGCCTGCAGCGATAAAAGCCCTTTTCCGATCTTGATATTCCGGACAGTCAGCTTATTCATTCCTTCCAGAAGCGAAGGAGACATTCTTACCTCCTCCTTTAAGCTGTCAGGGAATAGTCCGAGCAGGGCCTGGATGAATACGAGCGGAGTTCCGGCCGCCCACGCCTGCGGGGAACAGGCAACCGGATATTTAACTGCTTTTCCCCTGGAAGCATCGTATCCGCAGAACAGCTCTGGAAGCCGGTCATACTCAAAACTGGCAGAGGCTTTGATCAGCCCCTCCATGACCTGGCTGGCATGTGCTGTTTTACCAAGCTTGCTCATCCCTAAAAGAATCATGCTGTTATCATGTGGCCAGATGCTGCCATCATGATAGCTCATCGGATTATAGCCGGCTTCGCCTTCACCCATCGTACGCACCCCAAAGCCGGAATACATCTTTGGAGAAACCAGCATGTCAGAGACAGCATCTGCGCGCTCTCCCTCCACTATTCCGGAAAAAAGGGTGTGGCCAGGATTGGAAGTAATGGTGCCAACTTGCTGCTTCTTTTCATCCAGTGCTATGGCATAAAACTGCTGATCTTCCATCCAAAAGGCTTCATTGAATTTTTCCTTCAATTTTTCAGCTTGATTTCTAAGTTTTACGGCCTCTGCTTCTTTGCCTAGCTGTTCATAGATGGAAGCGATACCTCTTTTCGCCTGGTAGACATAGCCCTGGACTTCACTCAGTGCAATAGGAGTTTTTGCATATTCCCCGTTCCTGTGTACAATGGAATCCCCTGAATCCTTCCAGCCCTGATTGGCAATTCCTTTGCTGGACTCCTGGTGATACTCCACAAAAAGATCCCCATCCCTGTCTCCATGCTCGTCAATCCAGTTTAGGGCAGCTTCGATATTTTCGCCGAGCTCATCAGCAATGGTGATGTCCCCAGTCCATTTTACATACTCTGTCAAAAGCATAAGGAACAGTGGTGTAGCATCAATCGTGCCATAATAGGGTGTAAATGGAATTTGACCTGTATTGGCCAGTTCCCCAAAGCGAAGCTCATGCATGATTTTCCCAGGCTGTTCATCTCTCCATGGATCGAGTTTATCTCCCTGCCTGCTTGCCATCGTACGCAAGGTCCCTTTTGCAACCTCGGGGCAGAAAGCCAGCATTTGCAGAGCTGCAATCAGGCTGTCACGGCCGAAGGGCACACCGAACCACGGCAGGCCGGCAACCGGAAATTCACCGTGCCCCAGGTCTGTTAACAGCACGCGAAGGTCGTCAATTCCTCTGTCAACAAGGCGCTGGAGGGGCTCATAATCGGTTTCTACCTTCGTGGTCTCATCATTCCATTTCTGATAAGAATCCCGCAGCAGCTCTTTCGCTTTTTCCGCAGGCTGGATTTCTTTTGTTGCTTCCTGCCCTGTTTGCGGCTCGATCACAAAAGTAACAGCCTCTTCCTCCAGGTGCTGAAGCTTAAAGCGGAAGGATACTTCCCCTGAACTTTCAACTTCTGCACCCTCTTTATCCCATGAAATTCTGGTTCTGCGTTCAAGCCCATCTGCACCTTCATAATGAAAGCTCAAGTTCTGTCTGCCGCAGGTCTGGCCGGTCCTCTTCCCGATGTCGCCGTTTTGAAAACCTCTTACAATGAACATATCAGCAAAATCAGCATCAGCTCGAAGGCTGAAATTAAATTCAATTTCTTTTGGGAAGTAGTTTTTTAGTTTAACTGTTTCATAAAGAACCTCTTCATAAATAAATCGGACTCTTTCAATCTCAACCGATTCTCTCCAGAGAATCAGCTCCCCGTCCTTTTCCATATGGGGATTTGTGAGAAGTATTTTTGCCATATAATTTTCATCTGCGTCTGAAGATAATAGGATAGGCTCTTCACCATTTATCCTGATATCCAGCCTGCTCAGGAATCTCGTATCCTTTGTATAGAGCCCCAGGCCATATGAGTGGTTTTCAGGGATATTCCCTTTGCTGTCTGTTAGTAGAAATAAATCATTTTCCTTAATTACTCTGTAATCCATAAGGTCCTCCTGGCGTTCCGAAACGTTTCGGTTAAAATGCATTTAAAATGCTTCCAGATTAATTAGAAGCGTTTTCCAAAACGTTTCGGATTTTTGTGAAAAAAAAGATTGGTCCCAGTAACAGACCGTCATCTTTCTCTAATTTTCATTGTTGTTTCCCTTATCTTAAGTTCTGTATCAAGTGTAACAACATGCGGTTCTTCCTTTTCTTCCAGTGTATTAATAAGCATTTTGGCAGCCTCATAACCCATTAAAAACTTATTTTGGGCAATGGTCGTTAGAGGAGGGGAAACATATGATGATAGCATGATATCATCATATCCAACTACGGAAAGTTCTTCAGGCACCTGAAGATTGAGCCTTTTGGCAGCTTTCATCACTCCCAGTGCCATTAAATCGCTCGCACAAAAAATGGCGCTAATCTCATGGTGTTCTTTAAGAAGCTTTACGGCTGCTGACTCAGCAGCTTCCTCATTAAATTCTCCATTGACGATCCATTCTTTATTCAGCGACAATCCTGCACCCTGCATTGCTTCTTCAAACCCCTGCAGCCTCTGCTGGCTTACAAATGCATATTCGTGGCCATTAATCATAGCAATATTTCGGTGCCCAAGCCTGATTAAATGCTCGATTGCCTTTTTAGCACCAAGCTTATTGTCAGTTGTTATATATCCTGCTGTATCAGTCTCAATGGGTATATCAATGAGAACACACGGTATATCGCTTTCAACCACCTCTTGAAGATAAGGATCATCCGTACGGATTCCCTGCATAATTACTCCATCTACTCTTCTTTCTCTGCAAAGCTGTGTATACGTCTTTTCCCTTTGTTTAATGGAAGTTGTGCTGAAGAGAACAAGATCATAATCTGTTTCGCTGACATAGTCATTGACCCCGGACAGCACTTCAAAGGTAAAATTGTCTTTTACGCTCCCTTTGTTAAGTCCGGAAACAAGAAGACCAATTGTTTTTGATTTATTCATTACCAGACTTCTTGCAAGGGTATTTGGACTGTAGTTTAATTCTTTGGCTACGCTCATTATTTTTTCTCGGGTTTTCTCATTTACATCTGAATAACCATTTAAAGCCCGGGAGACAGTTGTAACCGAAACTCCAGCTGCTTTAGCAATATCTTTTATTGTCGTCATATTATAAAACTCCCGTTATCCGAAACGTTTCGGTAATTAACTGTAAATTGAATATACTCCATTTTGAAAACGATTTCAACCTATTTTGAGATTTTTTTAATACATCTGTGTAGTATTCTGCAAATAAAAAACAGCAGCCTTCATACGAAAGCTGCTGCCTTATTCCTAGCTGATTGTCTTTAAGCCAATAACCCCGCCAATGATCATCCCGATAAATATAACCCGTTTCCAATCCCGGGATTCACCGAAAAATAGCATGCCGAGCAGCACGCTTCCGGCTGCACCGATTCCGGTCCAGATTCCGTAGCCTGTGCCAATCGGGATCTCCAGCAGTGCCCGGGAAAGAAAATAAAAGCTGATGAAGCCAGATAAACCGGATAAGAGTGTATATTTTTTTCTTGTGAAGCCTTCAGACAGCTTCATGAAAATGACGAATCCTATTTCACCGAATCCCGCCAATACTAAATAAAACCATGACATGCCTACTCAGCCCCCTTTTCTGTCTCTTCTTCTTTGGAGGTCATTTTCAGCCCGATGATGCCGCCGAGCAGCAGCGCCAGGAATAAAAGCTTCACAGCCCCGCCCGGCTCCCCGAGGAACATCATACTGACAATTACAGTCCCTGCCGCTCCAATCCCGGTGAATACTGCATAAGCTGTTCCGATCGGGATGGTTTTCATCGCATTTGAGAACAGCATAAAGCTGATGATAATCAATATAATGGTGATGGCCGCCGGCAAAGGCTTTGTGAATCCTTCTGAATACTTAAGCCCGAAGGCCCACCCTATTTCGCATATTCCTGCTGCAAATAAATAAATCCAAGGCATGGATGCTACCCTTCTTTCTTCATGATGATTCCGGCTAGGAAGATCTTCCATGCCGATTCTCTCCGTTTGTTGTATTCCTCCTGGCTGTAATAATGCTGTTCGACCAAAAGCCCGTCAATCAGGCAATAAAATGCTGCAGCCATTTCGCCGCTTCCGACCGCCGTGAACATCGACTCTTTTTTACCGTGCTCAAATAAGCCCTGCAGCATGTCAGTGGAATGCTTTTCATATTCAAAAAATTCTTCTTTCAGCTTGGGACCGAGATCAGCCGGCGGAAAAAATATCGCCCGCTTAAAAAACTGGATATTCTCATTTTCTTCCCTTAACTCGGTCAGCGCATCAAAAATTGCCTTGATCGTATCAAGAGCATTATCAGAGCTTTGATCGTCCATGGCTTCCTTAATGGTGAGCAGCTCCAAGGAAACCGTATCCCGGAAAACCGACAGGAACAGCTCTTCTTTTGATGGAAAATGCGCATATAAAGAAGGGGTTTTTATGCCAACCGCCTTGGCGATGGCAGACAGCGGCGTTCCCTCGTATCCTTTTTCAGCAAAAAGCTTTAATGCTGCTTGTTTGATTTGCTGTGAGGTCATCCTTCCTCATCCTTCCTAACTATCGTTAGTTAGAATTATAACAAAATGAATCCCTGTATTCAATAGAGAAAATTGTTTCTGCTGCCTCACTAAAATAAGGGAAAATATGATAGTGTTTTTTTAACAGGAGGATGCTAATGATGATTACGGAACTGGATAAAGAGGAATTCAGCAGATGCAGGAAGCTGCTTCACCCGGAAGGGCAATTAGAAGCTGCCGCAGTAATAGAAGGGGCCAGTGCAGGAAGGGTTTTTGCAGACGATAGACTCGCCCCTACCACAGGTCTTATTTGGCTCGGGAATAATGACGGCTTTATTTTCATTGGTGATGAAAACAATGAAAATTTTAACGGAGCTTTAAATGCTTTTATAGACAGAGTGATTAAAACCGAGGCAATGAAAGTTCAGTTAGAATGGTTCGAAGCTATTGGCAATCATGATGAATGGAATAAGACGATGGAAAAAGCTTTTGCCCGCCGGGAACTTGGCAGCTGGAAGCAAAGAGTATATAAATTAAAGCCAGGCAGCTATTCTGATGACTTTGACGACTCTGATGAAGAAGGCTATGAAACCATAAGAATCAAGAAGGAACATTTTGAAAAAGGAAAAAACAAATTCCTTCAGGATAAGATTAGCCTGTACTGGCCAGCACCCGATACATTTTTAAAAGAAGGAATAGGCTATGCTTCTATACATAAAGATGAAATCATCAGTGTTTGCTTCTCAGGATTTGTTGTGGGGAACGTCCACGGAATTGATATTGAAACACTCAAGCCCCATCAAGGAAAGAAATTAGCGCAAAGCTTAGCCCGCAAGTTTGTACAAGAATGTCTGCAAAAAGAGATAATTGCCTATTGGGACTGCATGGAAATGAACAAGCCTTCCATCGCTGTTGCAGAGCGCCTTGGATTTACCCATGTTTCAACGTATACCGGCTTTGAATTCCCACTAAAATAAAGCTGAGGGTCCTAGACTCTCAGCTGATTGCTGCCCGTACTTCCCACTCCCCGACAAGCTCTACTTCACCAGCCGGAATGTCCAGCCGTGCCCCAAAGGAATCGAGAAGTTCACTGCTCGCTGCATGCCTGTGAACAATATCCTCATCCTCCTCAAAAAGCGCCGCCGAAAAAGATTGCAAGTATCTCATTTGTGATGACGCACCTATGAGACTATCATGCAGATTAGACATAAAATAATCGTAGCTTGCCCTGCTTTCCCACAAACCGAAGATAACAGCATCGGCATCCCCTTCCGGTCTGGTCCAGCCGCCGAACTGCCGGATAAAACCGGGGACGTGCTTCAATGGCTCCCATCCCATTTGGGCGAGACTGAACTCTTCCCTGGAAGCTGAGTCAACCCCGCACCTGATATATTTCACCAGCATTCAGCCTGGCACTCCGATATGGGAAAGATCACCGGCGAGTACAAGCTCAAGCTCTCCGTCCCTGTATGTCATATGGGTGAGGCTTGTGCCATGGATGAACGGGGGTTCCCATATTTCATTGACTGTCACCTTATTGGCAAGCATGACTGCCGTTTTGATGACAACCGCGTGGGTGACGATCAGGATTTTCCCTGTGCCCCGGCTGGCCCCCAGCTCCTGCAGGAACCCGGCCAGCCTGGTTTTCACATCCAGGAAGGTTTCTCCCTCCGGGTTCTCAAACTTTTCCGGCTCGTTCCAGTAATAGCCATATTGTTCAGGAAAGAGCATCTTTATTTCGTCGCCTGTTTTTCCCTGCCACTGGCCCAGATGGATTTCCATCAGCCTTTCGTCCGTACGGATGGACGCAGTGCTGCTTCCGGCAAGCTTTTCGGCTGTCTGGATGGTCCGGGAGCTTGGGCTTGAAATGATTTCGTCAAATTGCATCTCACCCAAATATTCCCGAAGCCTTTCAGCATCCCCGAGCCCTTTTTCAGTCAAATTCGAATCAAGCCTGCCCTGCATCCGTCCCGATTTATTCCATTCCGTTTCACCATGCCTTACAAAATATAAATCAAGCAAGTTTCATTCCTCCTCTAGTTGATCTCCAGCTGATGATGAAAGCTTCCCGCCTTCATCAGGATTTCCTGCTCAACCTCCCTGGGGTAGGAAGCGATGAAGCAGCAGGATGGCCCTCCTGATTTCAGCAGGTCCACACCCTTGCAGGAAAATTCATCTCCAGTGAACTCCCTATTGGAGAAAAGCTGGTTCAGCTCATAAAGTATTCCCTTCGAGCCGACAGGTTGCGTACGGACTCCATCCATCCTGGTGATTTCTTTGAATAGCGAAAGCGGTGCAATCGCCCCTGTTTTGTCCAGGACCTCTTCGCCGACAAGGGGCAGCCCGATAACCGCCAGCTTCTCCCGGCCGGTATAAAGGGGCAGAGCTTCAGGGCTGCCTGTCATTTTTCCGATAATGATCAGCCCGACCGCCGTTTGAAGGAGAGCAAAATTGCTTTCGGTGCTTCCTGTGACAGTTAAGTCTACAATCCCCGCTTCCTCTGCACCCTTCTCAATGCCCCCGGCAAGCGAATGCCAATGTTCGTCCCCTGCAAAATTGTGCAGGACGGCTGCAAAAGGAACACCGCCGGCTGAAAGATTTTCCATGACAGCCGTGCGAAAAGCAAAATAAGCAACCGTATCATACGGGACCTTTACATGGTCAGCCTCCTTCAGGCCGATGCCGCCGCTGTTGTCGCTGCTGATGACCAGAGTTTCTCCGTTTCCGCCTGGTATGTATAATACGTCCCTCATTCCGGCACATTCCCTTCCCTCTGCCTCTCACCAAGCACCCGGCTGATGCGAGGGACTGCCCAGAAAGCCAGAATACCATTCAGGACTGATCCTATCAGAAGGGAAGGCACAATTGCGATATAAAAACCAGTCCCCATTAAAAAAAGGAACGGGAGCGGCGCTGCAAATGTGTTGCCTGCTGCAAAAATAACGAAGGCCATCTTCCTCCGGCCGCTTCCCCACAGTTTTCCGTACACCCAGACCAGAACGGCCATTTCAGCAGCAACGAGAAAATGAAGCGGTCCGAGCGGCATCCCGCCGACCAGTGCCGACAGGAGGTGGCCGAGCCCGGCCACAATGCTGCCGGCTCCGCCCCCCAGCAGGGCAGCGGCAGCTAAGGCTGGAAAGGAATCGAGTGCCACACTCCCTATAACCGCCGGAATTTTGACAGCTGCCCCAATGGCTGAAAAAGCAATGAACAAGGCAGCCAGCATCATCTTTTTATTTTTCACAATCAGTTCTCCTTGCGCTTTCCGCCGCGGAAAACCTTCGCACTGCGAACATATTCCACATCCTTCACTTGAAGGCGGAAATTAATCACCCTCGCCAATGCGAAGAAGTAGTCAGAGAGGCGGTTCATATACTGCAGGCAAACTTCCGGAACCTTCTCTTCTGTTTTGATGAGTGTGACGATGAGCCGCTCTGCCCTTCTGGATACCGTCCTTGCTATATGGATGGAAGCAGAAGGCTTTGAACCTCCAGGGAGGATGAAGCGTTCTAGCTCGGGCGCCTCTTCAATGAATTCATCGATCCTGCTTTCCAGATAATCGATGGATTCCTGCCCAAGCTTCAGTTCCCTTTTAGCCGACACATTGGCCAGGTCTCCTCCGCAGTCAAACAGCTCATGCTGAATCTTTTCCAGATCATCCAGGACATCCTTGAATACTTCCCCATCCAGCTCAGTCATGGCCTGTCCGACAAAGCAGTTCACCTCATCAACCGTGCCATACGCTTCAACCCGGACATCGTCTTTATCCACCCGGCCGCCAATGATGCTTGTCTGCCCTTTGTCGCCTGTCCTTGTATAAATCCTCATCTTCATTTCCCCTATCTTTTTATTTTAATTTCCGGCTGATGCCATACCAGATCAGATCGACCCTTTCAGCAGCTGCTGCGGCATCCTGGAATATCCACCCGGCGGCATCCCGCCAATCCCGGTCTTCTTTTTCCATCGGTACAATCCCTTTTGTGATATCTGTCCCGATCAGCACCAGTTTTCTTTCCTGCACACCAGCTTCCCAGCGGAGCCAATCATCTAACCGCTCCTTCCACAGGGCTCTTGCCGGATCCTTATCCATTCTCTTTATATCTTCGCGGATCCACTGTTCGATTCCTTCCAGAATGACACAGTCTGTCGCTGCATCAGCAGCTTCAGGCAACCGCACGCCCTTGTAAGCACTATGCCAGGAAGCCTTTTCTTCTGCATACTGCCTCTTCACCCAGGCAGCTTTCCCGTTGAAGCTTCCTCCAATAATAAAGTGCATCTTTCACCCCTCCTGAACCCATTGTCTTCCCAGATAAGTGTGATGGCGCCGGCATGCGGGGCTGTCCACTCCCAGAACGGCCTTTCCTCTGGGGCAAGCATTGTCAACAGCTGCCGGATCACCCCGCCGTGCGTGACGACAGCAGCTTTTGTTCCTTCATGCCGGATCAGGATGGTCCTGACTTTTTCCCAGCCATGCCTGACCCTTTCAGAAAACTGCCCATAATCCTCGCCTTCCGGTATCGGGGCGGTAAAAGGATCATTGAGCCAGGCCTGGTAGGCAGGATCATTCTTCAGCTCTTCATAGACACCGCCTTCCCATTTGCCAAAATTTATTTCCCGCAGCTCCTTCAGCTTGAGAGCATCTCCTCCGGGCAAAAGACCGGCAGTCTCGAGGCAGCGTCCCAGATCGCTTGAAAAAATGAAAGGAAATTCAGGCAGGGAGCGGGCCCAGCCTTCAAATCTTCGTTTCTCTTCATGGCATAAGGCAGAGTCTGACCAGCCGAGATAGGCTTTGTGCCTGTTTTGTTCTGTCAGGACATGGCGAAATAATGTAACAGCCACAGTACCATCCATAAAAAGCATTCAGCTCCTTCTGCAGATGCACCCAGCACATCCCCTGTAATTCCGCCAAACCATTTAACCGACTTTACAGCGGCAAACATCAGAAAACCTGCTGCTGCCAACAGCAGAATCGCCGCATGGACTGCAAGGCTGATATCTGCCATAGCATACAACACGAACACCAGCAGCACTGCCGCCGGGTAAAAGGCCAAATCCCTGGCACTGGCAGCTTTTTGAAACATTGCCCCCAGTCCTTCAGGCTTTGCCGGTCGCACCTGCATCAGGAGCACGCCCATGATCTGCTTTCCGAGAAACGGAATCAGGGCAATGAGCCAATATGTCTCCGGCTGTTGCTGAAGCACTATTTCATATATGAACAAAAAGCGTGCGGCAAGAAGCACAATGACTGAAAGGACGCCGAACGCACCTGTGCGGGGATCCTTCATGATTTCGAGCCGCTTCTCCCGATCCTGATAAGAGAAGAAGGCATCGCTCGCATCCATCCAGCCGTCCAGGTGGATTCCTCCTGTCAGGATAATTATGGCAAGCCATAGGGCAAATGCCGAGGCGAGCTGCGAAAACGGGGTCCATTCCAGGAATCCATACAGCACCAGGCTGTAAAAGAGTCCCTGGAGAAGCCCGAGAATTGGAAAAGTGATCACGGCCCTTTTCAAATGGACTTTATCCATCGGTATCTGCATCGGCACCGGAATGCTTGTGAAAAATTGAATGTTGATCAAAAATCCTTTAATGGTTTTCATGTATTTTCATATCCTATAATTTCTTTGATTTTATCCCACTGAAGATGCTGCTTTGCCTCATTGGCGAGTTTCTCAAAGCGTTCGTCCTTCATGTCTCCGATCCGTACAGGCTCCTTTTGCGGCAGGCCTTTTTCCTTCCGGATGCTGCCAAGCCACCTGTTTCTGAAGCCGTCATTATGAAAAACATGATGAAGATAGGTCCCGATGACCTTTCCGCCGCTGCCGCTATAGCCTTCCTCCCGGCCATCTTCCATCAAAAATAAACTCCTGCCTGCATCTATGCCTTTTTTGGCTGTTTGGCCAAGGTGAATCTCATAGCCTTCAACACTGCCGCTGCCAAACCCGGCGGATGCTATGTACGAACCCTTCGCCTGGACGGTTATTTTTTCTCTGAAGAAGGTCGTATCAGCCGCTATGAGGCCCAGCCCCTTTGCTTTCACGCCTATCGTACCGCTGTCGGTCCCTTCAGGATCATACAGCTGCTCCCCTAGCATCTGGTAGCCGCCGCATATTCCGGCAATCCTGCAGCCCTCCCCGGCAAGACGGATAATAGAACGGTCCAGGCCGGCTGCCTTCAAAAACTGCAGATCATGGATTGTACTTTTCGTCCCCGGGATGATGATGGCATCCGGCTTGCCCAGCTCAGCAGCATTTTTCACCCAGCGCACCGACACGTCTTCTTCATAGAGAAACGGTTCAATGTCGCTGTAATTTGATATATACGGCAGCCTGATTACCGCAATATCAATCTTCCCTCCCTGTTTCCTGTAAAAGCTGTCCTCAAGGGAAAGGGAGTCCTCTCCATCAATCATATGGTTATCAAAATGGGGCAGCACGCCAAGAACAGGAATCCCTGTCCGCTCCTCCAGCCAGGAGATGCCGTCCGCAAACAAATCCGGGTCGCCCCTGAACTTATTGATGATCAAACCCTTTACCCGCTCCCTTTCTTCAGTCGTGAGCAGCTCAAGGGTGCCGATGATGCTTGCAAACACGCCTCCACGGTCGATATCCGCTGTCAGGATGACCGGGATGTCAGCCAGATCGGCCACCTTCATGTTGACAAGCTCCCTGTCCTTCAAATTGATTTCCACCGGACTCCCGGCACCTTCTGCAACAATGACATCAAAATCGGCTTCAAGCTTTTTCAATGATTTTTGGATTACATCCAGGCCCTTTTCATAGAAATTCTCACGGTAGCTGCGGCCGGAATAGGTTTGAACTGCCTTTCCAAGCAGGACCACCTCTGAGCTCATATCAGATTTCGGCTTCAGCAGGATCGGGTTCATCCAGACTGTTGCCTCGGTCCTTGCCGCTTCTGCCTGGATGCCCTGCGCCCGGCCGATTTCCCTGCCGTCCGCCGTCGCATAGGAATTATTGGACATATTCTGCGACTTGAACGGCGCCACCCTGAGGCCCTCATTGGACAGCAGTCGGCAGAGAGCAGTAGCGATAAAGCTTTTCCCCACATCTGAAGCCGTTCCCTGTATCATGATGCCTTTCATGGTTTTCTTCCTTTCATAAGAAGCGGTATTCCCGCTTCCACAAGATAAGCCTGGACTGCCATTCCCACAATCCTCTGATGAAGCCGGCCAAGCAGCCTGGCGTATATATGGGACACACTCCCTGTTTCAATCGGTTCATACTTAACTTCATTGCTGACAATGATTAATGCCGCCGCACTCTCTTTAAGAGAGTGGATATCAGTAAGGATCCGCTCCTTGACCGCTTCCTGAAACTCCGGACTCTCCCATCTGCCGCCTGTCCCGAATAATTCATTATTCAACAGAGTGGTCAGGCAGTCCAGAAGCAGCACATCCCGCTTTGTAAAAGCTGCAGACAGCTCCCCTATTCCTGCAGGCTGTTCCCAGGTCCTCCAACCGCTGCCGCTTTCATCCCGCTGCTTTTGATGCAGCAGGATCCGCTCGGCCATTTCTTCATCCGAGCTCTTCCCTGCGGCAATATAATGAAGACGGCCATTGGAGGCGGCAGCTCGGGACTCTGCTGTTTTTTCCGCAAAGGTGCTTTTGCCGCTGCGGACGCCTCCTGTAATGAATATCAGTCCTTCTGACCTTTCCATTCGTCGATCGCCTCCATCAGCTTCTGATTGTCTTCTTTCCCTTTGACGGCAAACCGCAGCCAGCGCCCTGAAAGGCCGGGGAAATTATAGGTATGGCGCGGGACAACCCCTTTTTCCAGCAAAAAGAAGAACAATTTTTCCTGGTCACCCAGCTCCGGGTCACGGAGCAGATAAAAATTGGTTTTCGATTCGGACACGAGCAAGCCTTTGGCCTTGTAGAAGTTAAAGAGCCTGCTTCTTTCTTTTTCCATATAAATTTGTGTTTCCTCTATGTATAGATCTTCATCCAGACAAATCAGCCCTGCCTGCTGGGCAGCGGAGTTGATGCTCCAATGGTACTGAAAGCGGGCCATTCCCCTGATCAGCTCAGGTTCTGCCAGCACATAGCCGAGCCTCAGACCCGGAATGCTGAACATTTTTGTCATGCTGCGAAGAAGCATGAGGTTCTTGTATTCTGAGAGCAGCGGCACGAGAGATTCATAATCCGGCAGAAAATCATAGAAAGCCTCATCTACGATGACGAGTGTTTCGGGACATCCCTCTAATAATGAAACGATTTCTGCACGGCCATAGTATCTGCCTGTCGGATTAGCCGGATTGCAGAGAAACAGGGCATCCGCTTTCCCTCCTGCCTCACAGAGTTTTGCCGTATCAAGTTCCCAGCCTCCTTCTTCCAGCTGAAAATAGCTGATGTCACAATCATTCACTCTGCAGGCCTGTTCATATTCAGAGAAAGCCGGCTGAACAATCATGACTTTTTTTCCGGCCAGAAGCCTTGCTGCCAGACTGATCAGCTCTGATGCCCCGTTCCCGGCCAGTACATACTCTCCGGCGATGCCTTCCTTTTGAGCCAGCCTGGCAGTCAGTTCTGCTGCAAAGGGGTCCGGGTAAACAGGCAGCTCATTGAAAAATGAATGCCAGTCTGCCTTTAACCGTTCTGGCGGCCCCATAGGATTGATATTGGCGCTGAAATCCAGCAGCTCCGATGGCTCCGGCAGCCCAAGTGCCTTAAATAAATGCTGCGGATTAGATCCATGTGACGGCCAATTCAAAGAGCATTCCCCCCAGCCATAAGAATAATAGAAATAATAAAGACGTCCTATTCATAATCTCAATAACCGACAATATATGGCCTTTTTCCAGGACAGCGACAGGGTCGCCCATTCTTGCCCTGTCAGAGACGATCCCTTTATAGTAATTGATGCCCCCGAGCTGCACACCCATCAAGGCAGCAGCTGCCGCTTCTCCCCAGCCGCTGTTCGGGCTCGGGTGCTTCCTGCTGTCCCTGATGAGAATGTTCCATGCTTTCTTAAAGCTGGTATGCTCGGGCTTTTTTCCGAGCAGCATCAGGAGGCCGGTCAGCCGGGCCGGGATAAAGTTCAGCAGATCATCGAGCCGGGCAGAGGCCCAGCCAAACGCAAGATACTTTTCGTTCTTATAGCCTGCCATAGAGTCGCAAGTATTGGCTGCACGATATAAGAGAGCCAGAGGTGCTCCGCCGATGAGCGCCCAAAATAGAGGAGCAGTGATCCCGTCACTCGTATTTTCTGCAACCGTTTCTACTGTTCCTCTTACAATGTCCGGCTCCTCCAGCTTTTCTGTATCACGGCCGACTATATAGGATAGCTTCAGGCGTGCTTCGGGCATGTTGTCTCTATGAAGCGGACCATAGACCTCAAGCGCCGCTTCCTTCAGGCTTTTTTGCGCGATGGTGGTGGAAATGAGGATGGCTTCGATTATGATTCCTGCCAGCGGATGGATGTAATAGCCGGAGTATGTGATGGCACTTGCAGCAAGGAATACAGTACCAAGGACAGCCAGGACCATGATGGCCCCTTTCAGCTTCCGCCTGCCGCCCCGGTTCCATTTTTTATCCAAAAATAGAATAAATGACCCGATCCACCGGACTGGATGGGGCCATTTAGGTGGATCTCCAATAAGCAGATCCAGCAGAAACGCAAGGGTAAGGGCAGCCAGATGATAAACCATCATGATGACACCCTCTTCCGGTATTTGTGGAGCGCTTCAGCTGTACAGTCATATACGGCTTTGCTGATCAGCTTGCCAAGCGGTGTAATCGTTCCTGCAAACTCCAGCCTTTTCCCTGATTGGGCCGCAGCAATCAGGATGCTGTCTGTGCTAGTGCCTGTTGCCAGAGTGCCTGACACCTTATCCTCAACACCATGGTCATGAAGCACCTTCACCTTTGTTTCCGTGGCTGTCATGATGCTTTGAATGAACGCTTCTTCTGTAAGATTTCCGTTGATGAAGATCCATGTGTTGATCGTGCCTGGGGAAAACTCAAAGCTGTGCAGGCCGCTTTGGGAAGCGTCTACAGCATTCCCTGTTCCCGCGGTGACAACTGCAAGGAGAGAAAAACCGTCGGATTCATAGAGCCTGTAGGCAGCGTCGGCCACCTGGACGGCTGTCATCATGCCGACCGTCTCGCCTGGCTCATAGCCCTTTTCCCGCAAATATTCTTTCATTTCTGCCCGGTGGTCACTGCAGTCATAAGTGTTCGGCACCTGGCGGTTAACAAACAGCCTGTGCCAGCCTACCCCGGCTCCTGCCACCCCCGATGACATCGTACGGAGCGGGAAAGGAGAATTTACAAGCACATGGTCTTCATACACCTGGACATCTTTTTCGCCGATAATGGCCGGTTCAGCAGTCAGGTCCCCTGGCAGAATTGCCATCTGCGGGGCAGGGACGGCAGGATGTGCATGCTTCATAATATCCGTCTGATAGACTGTGCGGATCCGGTCCTCATGGAGCACTTCATTCGGGACATCTGCCGCGACAACCTTCCCGTTCTCCATCAAAAGCAGCCTGTCGCAATACAGCGCCGCAAGATTCAGATCATGGAAAATGGAAATAACGGTCATCCCGCATTCCTTCGCCCATATACGCAGCAGGTCAAGCAGCTCTTTCTGGAATGATAGATCCAGATGGTTGGTCGGCTCATCCAGGAGCAGGATCTCAGGTTCCTGGGCAAGGGCCTGGGCAAGGAATACCCTCTGCCTCTCCCCGCCGGAAAGCTCATGGATATAATGGTCCTTGAATCCTGCGACCCGCGTCTGTTCCATCACGCGCTGGACGGTCTTTTCATCCTCTTCAGACCAGGTCTGGAACCACCCCTTCTGATGGGCATACCTGCCTAAAGAAACCGTTTCTTTGACTGTATAAGAAAAAGACTGTGATGAATGCTGCGGCAGCACCGCAATGACCTTTGCCAGCTCTTTCACAGAGAACTCCGTCAAAGGCCTGCCTTTGACAGAAATGCTCCCGCTCTTATAGGAGAGGATGCCGCTCAGCATTTTTAAGAGAGTTGTCTTTCCGCTTCCATTTGGGCCCAGGATGCCGAACAGCTCCCCTTTTTTCACTGAAAAACTGACCTCTTTAATAATGCTTTCGTCTGCGTAGCCGCCGGTCAATCCTTGTATGCTCAGCATCAGACAGCCCTCCTATTTCTTCTTTTCAGCAAAATGAGTGCAAACACAGGCGCTCCGATGATGCTCGTAATGACGCCGATCGGCAGCTCTGTTGGCGAGATGACCGTCCGCGCGACCAGGTCGGCAAGAATCAGGAAGCCTGCGCCGGTCAGCATCGACAAAGGCAGCAGGTGGATATGGTCTGGCCCCCACAGCCGCCTTGTCAGATGCGGGATGACGAGGCCGACAAAGCCGATGGTGCCTGACACCGCGACGGCTGCGCCTGTTAAAATGGAACCAGCCACAAGAACCATCATTTTTCTTCTTTGCACATTTACGCCCAGATGCTGTGCACGCTCTTCTCCAAATGACATGGCATTCAGCTCTTTCGCATTCATCATCAACAGAAGGCTTCCTATAATGAAAAACGGCAGGATGATGCGTATATAAGCCCATCCCCTCATTGAAACGCTTCCCATGATCCAGCCGATGATCTGCCTGAGCTCTTCTCCAGTCAGGGCAATCATGAGCGAAATGAGCGCACCAAGAAAAGAACTGACAATGATACCTGTTAAAATGATAGTTTCCACCTTCATGGCCCTGTCAATTCTTCTTGCAAAAAACAGCACGGCGAATATAGTCAGGAATGAGAAAACCATGCTGAGAATAGGCAGTGTAAAGAGGCCGGCAAACGGGATTGATATTTGAAAAAAAAGCACCAGCACTGCACCGACAGACGCACCGGATGAAACCCCCAGTGTATAAGGATCTGCAAGCGGATTCCGCAAGAGGCCCTGGAAGGCTGCCCCCGCAATGGCGAGGGAAGCTCCTACAAGTCCGGCAAGAATGACCCTGGGCAGGCGGATATTCATCACAATATTGCTGTGCATCGGGTCAACTGAAGCATCAAGCTGAATCGGCAGAAGCTTAGACCCAACTATATTAATGATAGAAGGAATCGGCACAGAGACTGTACCGATTGAAATCCCCACCAGCATGCACAGGACAAGGAAAGCGGCTGCAAGCACATAGGCTGACAGCTTATTCTTACTTAAATACGTCCGGATAGACAGCTTTGGCAAATTCCTCTACTCCTTCAGCAAGCCTTGGGCCGGAGCGGCTTACTGTATCTGAATCCACACTGAACACCTGCTTGTTTTTAACGGCATTTACATCCTGCCAGCCTTCACGGGCGAGCACCTCTGCCACAGCATCTTCATTGCGGTAGCCGGAAGTGGAAATGATCACGTCCGGATTTTCCTTGATGATGGCTTCAGGATCTACCTTTGGCCACCCTTCTTCTTTTACAATATTCTCTGCATTAATCATCGTAAGCATTTCATCCATGAATGTATTTTTCCCAGGCGAATAAATCTCCGGCGCTGGAGACACCTCTACAAACACTTTCTTCTTTTCTGTTACGCCAGCAGCTTTTTCTTTGATTGCCTCTATCTTCTCTTTCATGCCGGCAATCACTTCTTCTGCTTCTTCCTTTGCACCTGAAGCGGTACCGATCATCTCGATCGACTCATATACCTGTTCAAAGCTCTGGGCATCATTGACAACCAGCACAGCGATTCCTGAATCTTTCAGCTGCTGCAATCCTGCAGTTGAATTATGTGCGCTTGAAGCGTGTGCAAGAACCAGGTCTGGAGCAAGGGAGATGATTTTTTCAACATTGAACTCCATTCCGCCGATCTTTTCTTTATCTGCTGTTTCTTCTGGATAATTATCAAAATCAGATACCCCAACCACTTCTTCTCCCAGACCAAGTGCAAACGCTGTTTCCGTGTTGCTTGGAATCAGAGAAACAATCTTCTCCGGCTTTTCTTCAATGACAACTTCTTCACCGGCGGCATCTGTGATTGTAACAGGAAATTCTGCTTTTTCTGTTTCAGTCTCTGTCTGTTCAGTGCTGCTGCCATTGTCCTTTTCAGGCTCTGCCGCTGAATCGCCGCAGCCTGACAGAACACCAGCAGCCAAAAGCATGCTGAATAATAATGAATAAAGCTTTTTCATGGTAAATCCCCCTGTAGAATAAATGTCGCAAAATTCATGCTGCAAAGGTCTTATGCCCAAAACGGGACCAGCATCCTTTGGAACCAAAAAAAGCATCCCCAATAAACATGGAGATGCTTTGCACGGCGTGCGCAGATTCAAAAAAAAAGATTCCAAAAGGCTGCCGTACACCTCCCTATCCTCGTAGGTTTATGGGTGCATAAGAATCAGGCAGGTCTCCTGGCTCATGGTCAATGCTCGCTGCCCCTTCCCATACATCCCGTACAGTGGCTTCTGCAGCTTGCTCCCATTTACAGTGGCGGGACCGCGTTGGAATTTGCACCAACTTCCCTTTTAAGTCTTTCAAAGAAAAACACCTGTTTCTGCATATGTATGAAATTTTCCGCTATCGCCATTATACACTATTTCTTCTTTAAAACTAGCAGAAAAAGGGCCGTCCGGAAGAAGACCGGGCGGGCCCTTTTTGCTAGACGGTCGGGCTGCTGCTTCTTGCCGGCCGCCTGCTCTTCAATCCTGCCATCGAGACAGCGGCAGCGCCAAGCGCGAAGAGGATGAAGACTCCCCCTGCCGAAGCGTTCCACTCGACCGAAGCCTGTTCAATTACAATTCCCCCGATCAGAGACCCAAAGGCAATCCCAAAGTGCAGGGCTGAGTTATTAAGGCTTTGCTGGATATCCGATGTTTCCGGTGAAGACTCTATCAAATAGCTCTGCAATGCCGGTGTGATGGCCCAGCTCAGCATGCTCCAGATAATCATGACCGCAATGAACAGCGGCAGGGAAAAGGCAGTATGCGGAATTGAAAACAGTGCAGCCGCAAACAGCACGATAATGGCTAAGATTGTCGGTTTTGTACCGAAGCGGTCGGCTAGATACCCGCCTGCACCGCCGCCGGCCACCGCGGCAATACCGAACAGCAGATACATGATGCTGACCCAGTTTTCGTCCATTCCCAGGACGGTCTTTAAGAATGGAGTCAGATATCCATAAAGTGTCAGGTGCCCTGCTAAAAAGAGGAACGAGGCCAGTTGGGCGAATAAAATTTTCCTGTTCTTCAGGGCAGCGAACATCTGCCTGATGGATATGGCAGCTTTCGGTTCAATCCGGTCCATGAAAAAGTACACCCCTGCTATCGACAGGCATGTCAGGACAGCAATCATCAGGAATGGTGCCCTCCAGCCAAATTCATTGCCAAGCATAAGCCCGGCCGGAATGCCAAGAACAAGTGAAGCACTTACGCCCATAAACACGATGCCGATCGCCCGTGCGCGATATTTTTCCTGCACTATATTCGATGCGATCGTGATGCACAGCACAACAAGCAAAGATCCGCTTGCCGCTGATATAACCCTTGCCAGAAAAAGAATACTATAACTCGGGCTCAGGAAAGCCAGGATATTTCCTGCAAGGAAAACGAGCAAGGCTATGAGCGTCAGTTTTTTCCTTTCCACTCCCCCGGTTGCTGTCAGCAGAATCGGTGCCGCGACAGCATATACAATCGAAAACACACTGATCAAAAGGCCGGCTTTGCCGATGCTGACATGAAGATCGGCCGCAACCAGATCAATGATTCCTCCTATTATAAGCTCGACCATCCCGACTACAAAGGAAACGATCGTCAAAAGATACACACGTTTATCCATTTTATACACCTCTCAATTAGTTACCACCACAATGGTAACTTTTTATAGGGATAGGTGCAAGTGTTAATTTTCCCAGTGCGATTTAGCGGAAAAGATATGATATTATTAAGAAAAAACTGACTCAGGAGTTCTGTCTATGCTGCAGCAATTCGGGTTTACCCAATATGAAAGCCAAATTTATCAGGCGCTTATTTCAGCGGACCAGCCGCTGGACGCCACAGGAATCGTCAAGCTCTCTGCCGTTCCCCGCTCGAAGGTGTATGAGGTGCTTCACCGCCTGGCAGAGAAAGGCATCATCCTTGAAACGACGGTCGAAAAAAAGCGTTTGTACACCGCCCTTCCCGTTGAATCGGTGATCAGCAGGCTGAAAGCAGATTTCGAAACCAGCGTCCAGGAGCTGCGGGAGGCAGCCGTCAAAAAACCTGTCGCGGATGACCGGGTGTGGACCTTGAAGGATAATCACTCCATCCTCTCCCTGCTGGAGGAAATGCTCGGCAGGGCGGAAAGAAAAATCATCATCTCTGCCTGGGGCGATGATTTGGAGAAGTATGCGGAGCTGCTGGAGGAAAAGCACGAAAGCGGCGTCAGTATCCATGTCCACTCTATCGGAAATATCGAAACAAGCCTCCCGTCCGTCTCGGTCCTGATTCCGGACAAGCATCATGAAACACTCGAAAGAAGCAGGATTGCCATCATCGACGAAGAAGAAATGCTGTTCGCCGGCATGGAAGCCGGCAAATGGAATGCCATCACGACCCGTTCAAGGCCGCTCGTGAAGTTTTTCGCTGAGTTCTTCTACCATGATGTCGCCCTTACCGAAATTACACAGAAATATAAAGATACGATCATGGAGGATAAAGCGGTCCGGGATGTTCTTTTGAAATTGCGGTATTAGGGGCGAGGCGGAGTGCTGGTGCTTTTTGGATAACAGAGGGGATTTGGGGTTCAGATGCTTGCAACGGATCCACTGGCATCCTCTGATTGGAAAAAACTCTTTTAGAGGGTCCTAGTTGTTCTCACTGGCACCCTCTGTTTAGCAAAATCTCTCTTAGACGGCTTTAGTCGCGACCACTAACACCCTCTGTTTAACAAAATCTCTCTTAGACGGCTTTAGTCGCTACCACTAACACCCTCTGTTTAGCAAAATCTCTCTTAGACGGCTTTAGTCGCTACCACTAACACCCTCTGTTTAGCAAAATCTCTCTTAGACGGCTTTAGTCGCTACCACTAACACCCTCTGTTTAGCAAAATTTCTCTTAGACGGCTTTAGTCGCGACCACTAACACCCTCTGTTTAGCAAAATCTCTTCTAGACGGCTCTAGTCTCTATCACTAACACCCTCTGTTCCTCAGAATCCCTCTTAGACGGCTCTAGTCGCGACCACTAACACCCTCTGTTTAGCAAAATCTCTTCTAGACGGCTCTAGTCGTGCCCACTAACACCCTCTGTTCTTCAAAATCTCCTTTAAACGGCTTTAGTCACGATCACTAACACCCTCTATTCTTCAAATACTTTCCAGAAGGCCACACCCACACTCACCAGCACCCCATCGTCCCCTCAAAAAAAAGCCCGGCACGTCTGCCGGGCTTTCCTCATCTCGCATACAGCTTCCATTCCCGTGTTTTTTTATCAAACACAAGCTTGGCTTCACATTTTTCTTTTGCGATGCTTTCGTATTCTTCGTACATGTCGTCCATATTGGCAAAGTCGCCGATCACCCAGATGGGGATTTCAATCCGCGCGCGGTTTTGATCGGTCTGTCTGATGGAGATGACGGCGCCTTCCCTCATCATGTCTTTCATGTAGGAAATGGCTTCTTGCGGCACCGGCGGGAATGAACCTTTCTTCCGCAGGCCAAGAAGTGATTTTTCCGGCTTGATTTCGCTCAGCTTTTCAGGGATCAGCTGGCTCAGCAGGCGGTAAAAATCAGCCATGTCCCGGTAATAGGTTTTGTTATACCAGCCGTCATCATGGGCCAGATACACAAAGCGGTTGCCAAGATAGTTATAAAATGGCGCTTTCAGGTGCTCCTTGAGATGTCCCAGATACAATAACTCTGCAATGGTCTGGCCCGGCAGCTCGTTCAGCCCGTCAAGTTCTTCAAAATCAATCCAGCAGAAGTCGCCATAGTTGTAGACATCATCAGAAAGCAGCTTATTCAGCTTTTCATACGGAACATACTCCAGGAGCGTATGCCGGTTAAATTCCCCATCATCAAATCCATGCTTCAGCAGCAGGAGATTCGCCATTACATCTGACAGTGAACGGGCAAACTCCTCAAATTCAATGCCGTAAGACATTACGTAATTTTCCTGTTCATTTAAGTGGACATATATGAGATCACGCGAGCTGTTATGATTCTTTTTCAATAGCAGAACCTCCGAATAAAAATGAAAAAAGATGATTTCTGAGCCGATGGAGCGCGGGGCTGAACAGTTGTCGAAGTTTAATGCATCTTCTGATCTATTAAAGTGCACAGCCTGGCTTCACGCTTAAGCTGCCATGCCCGTCCGGATACAATATCCCTATTTTAGCAAAAAACATTGAAAACTTCTTAGTTTTAATAAAAATATAAATCGCTGTAACTTTCCAATTTATGGTGAACTTCACAATGCAAGAATGACGCTGATCATTCATTTGCCATTAAAGCTTCAGCAGATTGAGCAAAAATATGACCGCCATAAAAACTCTATTTTTCCTATTAAGTTTGAAAAATTATCCTTTAAAGGAAACAATCTGCCTGGCAGATACGTCTATACTATTAGCCGCTTTCTATAATTAAAAAACTAATCCGGACTTTCGCCAGAATCCACCCGCCTCCCCTGCAGATGTATTAGAAGCAGGGCGGATTATATAAACAATGGCCAAACCGAAATGAAACAGGGTGTATTTTATAATGGATCGTTCACTTAAGCCTTCCGACCGCTTCGACTGGACGCTGAGCTTTCTGCTGCTGTTATTTGCCATAGTCAGCTGTACAGCGATCTACAGCGCCCAAACCTTACAGCAATATGATAAAAATTTCTTGCTGATGCAGATTTTCTGGTATGGCGTCGGCGCTTTCATCGCGGGCGTGACCATGTATTTCGACAGTGAGCAATTCAGGAAGCTTTCCTGGATCCTCTATGCTTTCGGCATACTCCTGCTTGTCGCGCTTGCCCTCGCCCCTGACAGCATCGCTCCCGTAATCAAAGGAGCAAAAAGCTGGTTTGTCATCCCCGGCGTCGGTTCGATACAGCCATCCGAATTTGTTAAAGTATTCCTGATCATGGCTCTCAGCAAGCTGATCGCCTCCCATCACGAGAAATTCGTCCAGAAAACACTGAAGACCGACTTTTATCTTTTGATCAAGCTTGGTGCTGTGACCGCTTTGCCGCTCGGCCTCATCCTTGTTCAGGACTTGGGAACTGCCCTCGTCATCATTGCCATCATGCTTGGGATCATCTTCGTCTCCGGGATCTCATGGAAGATTCTGCTGCCCATCTACAGCGCAGGCATCGGTTTTGCCGCCAGCGTCCTTTACCTGGTCATTTGGGCGCCTGACGTTATTGAAAAATATTTAAAGGTCGATCCTTATCAATTTGACCGGATCTATTCATGGCTCGATCCCGAGAGCTATGGGCAGTCTGCCGGCCTTCAGCTGCTGCGCTCGCTCCAGGCTATTGGCTCCGGCCTTATAACAGGGAAAGGGGTCGGCGACAGGCAGGTCAATATCCCCGATAATCATTCCGATTTCATCTTCAGCGTCATCGGAGAGGAATATGGCTTCCTTGGGGCAAGCGTCGTCATCAGCCTTTTTTTCCTCTTAATCTATCATTTGACCAAGACGGCTATGGAAACCAAGGATCCTTATAATACTTATATTTGTACAGGGATCATCAGTATGATTACGTTCCATGTATTCCAGAATATCGGCATGACCATACAGCTGCTGCCGATCACAGGGATACCGCTTCCCTTCATCAGCTATGGCGGAAGCTCGCTGATGGGAAATATGTTTGCGATGGGCTTGATCTTCAGCATCCGCTTCCATCATAAAACCTATATGTTTTCATCCGATTCACAATAATCTTGCAATTTTTATACAATAGGATATAATACGTGTAATATTCAACGCAGCGATATAGTCAATCAATGATGAAGAGAGTAGTAAAGGGCCGTCCCCTGAAGCGATGCAGGGATGGTGAAAGCCTGCAGGGACCCTTTTATGAAGCGCACTTAGGAGATGCCGGGCCGAAAGTCAAAGTAGGTCCTGCCGGGGCCATCCCCCGTTATCATGTCAAGAGGTCCTATGGACAATCAGAGTGGCACCGCGGGTATAACAGGCTCGTCTCTTTTATAAGAGGCGGGCTTTTTTGTGTTCAATTACATCAACAAGAAGGAGAAAGATCCCATGATCAAACTGAAAGCAATCTTTACTGAAGCGCTTTGGGAACTGTTTGAAGACCGGCTTACAGCTGCTGAGCTTGCCGGCTTGATTGAAGTGCCAAAGAATACGGCGCACGGCGACCTGGCATTTCCCTGCTTCACCCTTGCCAAAAAAATGAAGCAGGCCCCGGCAGTAATCGCTGCTGAAGCCGCCGGAAAGCTGCAGCACAGCCTCATTGACCAGGCAGAAGCACACGGCCCGTACCTGAATATTTTCTTCTCGAAGGAGAAAGTTGGCTTGGAGATCCTGCAGTCCCTTCTTGAAGCCGGCTCCCTATACGGCAATAGCAGCGTAGGCACAGGAAAGACTATCACTATTGATTTCTCAGCCCCCAATATTGCCAAGCCGTTTTCAATGGGCCATCTGCGTTCAACCGTTATCGGGAACAGCATCAGCCTGATAGCTGAAAAATGCGGCTATGAGGTTATCAGGATCAATCACCTCGGAGATTGGGGAACCCAATTCGGCAAGCTGATTACCGCCTATAAGAAATGGGGCACCCCCCGCACTGTAAAAGAAAAGCCGATCGCTGAACTATTCAAGCTTTACATCCGTTTCCATGAGGAGGCAGAGAAAGATCCTGATCTCGAAAACGAAGCGCGCCGCTGGTTCCGGGAGCTTGAACGGGGTAATGATGAGGCTTTTGCGCTATGGAGCTGGTTCAGGGAAGAATCATTAAAAGAGTTCAACCGGATCTATGAACTTTTGGGCATCTCTTTTGATTCCTATAACGGAGAGGCCTTTTACAACGATAAAATGGAAAAAGCCGTAGAGCTCCTGCAGTCCCGGAACCTCCTGACTCAATCCGAGGGAGCAGCAGTGGTCACCTTGGAAGAACATGGCCTCCCACCCTGCCTGATCAAAAAATCGGATGGAGCAACCCTTTATGCAACCCGCGACCTGGCCGCAGCCATCTTTCGGCAAGAAACCTATCGCTTCTCTGAAAGCCTGTATGTCGTCGGCCAGGAGCAGTCCGTCCACTTCAGGCAGCTGAAGCTTGTTCTGAAAAAGCTGGGCTTTCAGTGGGCAGAAAATATGCATCATATACCTTTCGGGCTTTATCTGAAGGACGGCAAGAAAATGTCGACAAGGAAAGGCAGGGTCGTCCTGCTTGAGGATGTTCTGAATGAAGCGGTCGAGCTTGCTTATGAGAATATCTGCCGCAAGAATCCTTCTCTTGAGCAGAAGGAAGAAACCGCTGCCGCTGTCGGCATCGGAGCAGTCCTTTTTCACGACTTGAAAAATGACCGCCTCAACCATATTGATTTTTCTCTGGAAGAAATGCTTACATTTGAAGGTGAGACCGGCCCTTATATCCAGTACACAAATGCAAGGGCAAGCTCCATCCTTCAAAAGGCCGGGACAGCCGGCAGGATGGAGCAGGGGCTCAGCGACCCTTACAGCTGGGATCTGCTCAAGCAGCTCAGCCTCTTTACCGGGAAGATTGAAGAAGCCCATAAGCATTATTCGCCTTCAGTGATTGCCAAGTATATCATCAATGTGGCACAGAGCTTCAATAAATATTATGGGCAGATCCGGATACTGGACGATACGCCGGGGCTTGAGACAAGACTCAGCCTGGTCCGGGCTGTATCCCTTGTCCTTGAAGAAGGGCTGCGGCTGCTTGGGATTGCGGCGCCAAAGAAAATGTAAAAAAAGAGGAGGGCAAAGCGCCCTCCCCTCCTGCCTCTATGCCTCCGCTTCCTTCTTCCTGATGATCTTCGACAGTGACAGGAAAAAGAAATAAGTAATAAATAGGCTCAGCAGGACAATGCCGATCAGATTGTGATGGACCAGCTTGAAAACGACGCTTAGGAGAGTCGCAATATACAATCCTGAAAGCAGCAGGCTGATGTCCTTATTTTTATAAAAATTGGTCAGCCATGCGCCGGCCTGGGATCCGACAAGGCCGCCGGCAACAAGCAGGATGGCAGTCAGATAACTGATCTCCACAGCAGATGCATACGACAGGAATCCAGTGCTGACAATCAGAAGGACAGCAAACAGGCTTGTCCCCACTGCCTTTCTCGGCTGCAGTCCCAGAAAGGCGATTGACAGGGGAACCATGATGAACCCTCCGCCCACTCCTAAAGCGGCAGAGACAAAACCGCCTGAAAATCCGATCAGCAGCATTCCAGCCAGGGATGGCCTGCCCTCGCGGGACTGTTCACCGGTCTTTTTTCCCTGCCGGAACATAGTGAACGCGAAATAGGAGAGCAGTACAATATAGCAGGCCGGGATAACGGTTGCATCCAGGCCTTTTTCACTTAGGAACAGCACCAGCGGCTTTGCGGCCTGGGTGGCAAGCATACCGCTCACCCCGAGTATTGCCCCTTCCTTCCAAAGGATATTTTTCAGCCTGAAATGGGCGCCTATACCTGACAGTGAAGTGCCTATTGAGAAAAAAAGGCTGGTTGCAATCGCCTCAAGGGGCGCAAACCCGATCAATAGCAGAACAGGCGTCAGGATGAATCCTCCTCCTACTCCAAAGAAGCCGGAGAGGACGCTGATCACTCCGCCCAGCAATAAAAATAGTAAATATTCCATATAAAAACTCCTTTGTTATCTCTATACCCATTGTAACTGATTTCATTACCTTTCGCCCTTTACCTTGTAATACAATGTACATTGAAGTACAATGTAAACAAATGAACCTGGAGGTACCCTTCGTGGATAAAGAACTGTTAAAAGGAAGCATCGATATTCTTTTATTATCCCTTCTTTCTGAAAAAGACAGCTATGGATATGAAATGACAAAGGAAATCCGCAAAAAAAGCGATGAAGCATACAGCATGAATGAAGGAACTCTATATCCGGCTCTCAAGCGGCTGGAGGCAAAAGGGTTTGTCACTTCCTACTGGCATCAGGAGCTTGAAGCCAGCAGGCGGAAGTATTACAGCATCACCGAAGACGGCCGCAAAGAATTGGGCAAAAAGCTCAAAAACTGGAACAAGATCAGCGATTTGATCCACAAATTTTCGGAGGGCTACTCATGAAGACAATCGATCAGTATATTGATCATATCGTTGACGGCCTGCCAATGGACCATTCTGAACGGGAAGAGCTGAGGCTTGAGATGACCTCTCATCTTGAAGAGCATGCAAAAGAGCTGATGGCATTCGGCTGGTCCGAGGAGGAAGCCGCCGGGGAAGCGATCAGATGCTTCGGGAATGAAAAGCGAATCAGCTCAGAGCTGAAGAAAGCCGTTTTTCCTTTTTATAAAATTTTCCGGTTCCTCTTCAGCACGATTTTACTGACGGCTTCCCTTCATCTCCTATCATACGAGGCTATGGTGTATTATAACCCGCAGTATGAGTTTGGCCTGGAGCCCGGCTACCTTTTCACCACCTATATGCTTGTGTTCTTCCTTGCAGGGATCGCAGAGGTATTGTATGAAGCTGTGTCACAGGCTTATAAAGCGAAATGGCTGCAGAGCCCCTGGGTGGTCATTCTTGTTCCGGCTGCTCTTATCTCGGGTTTGACATCGCTTGACTGGTTCAAGCAGCCTGAAAAATACCAGAATGGGCTTTGGCTCGACCTGTTCGCCATCCTGATCGGGGCATTCATTTATCTTCTTGCAAGGCAGATGTATACCCTTTTATTCTTGTCGGGTACAGGAAATGCCGGATCAGCCGGCCATCGGTAATCCCCCTTTGCCTTTTTTGAAAATGAATGTAATTATCGGACTCCTGCATGACTTGGCAGACAGTAAATGATATACTTCTCGTGTGCTGTCCTTAAGCTCTCTGTACAAGGGGCTTGAGGATATTTAACGAAGCTGCTAAAGGAGATCCGTTATGTCAGAACTGATTCACTCGATTGAAGAATGGCTTATGGAGTATGGTATCTTTGGATTGTTTTTTGTGTCCTTTGCCGACTCATCCTTCTTCCCTATCCCTCCGGATGTACTATTAATCCCAATGGGCATTTCCAATCCCGACCGCGTCATCTGGTATGCGTTCATCACAACCGTGGCATCTGTCCTTGGCGCCATTCTCGGATGGTTCATCGGTAAAAAACTGGGCCGCCCTGTTTTGCGGTACATCATCTCTGAAGAAAGAATCCAGAAAGTCGAGAACTATTTCAATAAATACGGGCCAGTAGCCATCCTTATTGCAGGCTTTACCCCAATTCCTTATAAAGTGTTCACCATTTTTGCCGGCATCACAAAAGTCCAGCTTAGGACCCTCATTATCTGGTCCATCATAGGCAGAGGCGCTCGCTTCTTCCTTGAAGCTGCCCTTATTATGGTACTTGGCGCCCAGGCGCGGCCCTTCATTGAAGAGAACTTCGGGATGCTGACACTTATAGGCGGAGCTTTGATTGTCATCGTATATATCATCTATCTGATTATGCGCAAAAAGAAAAAAACCGTCTGACTGAAAACGGCCCTCTAATGGCCGTTTTTTTATACTTATATTTTATTTATAATTATTATAAATAAGTATTGATTATAAAATAATATTTGATATAATTTAATTAAGGACAAAACGAGGAGGAAATCACTATGACTTTGACAAACAGCCTGAATAAACAAATCGCCAACTGGAGCGTCCTATATACTAAACTTCACCGTTTTCACTGGTTTGTAAAAGGACCTGCATTTTTCACCCTGCACGAGAAATTTGAAGAGCTTTACAATGAAGCAGCAGCGAATGTGGATACAATTGCAGAACGGGCATTGGCAGCAGGAAGCAGGCCGATTGCCACAATGAGCTTGTTCCTTGAACATGCGTCTATCAAGGATAACGGCAGTGAAGAAACCGCAGAAGAAATGGTCGCTGCCCTTATATCAGACTACAGCACGATCAGCACGGAACTAAAAGAGCTGGCAGGACTCGCCGAGGAAGAAAACGACCCGGTCACAGAAGACCTTGCCGTCGGGCTGATTGAAGACCTGGAAAAGAAAATCTGGATGCTGAAAGCCTTCCTAGCATAAAAAAGAGCCCAGCGGCTCTTTTTTTGTATACTCCTATAAGAAAATAAAGGAGTTCTACTTTCTATGGGGAATACTTAATTACAGAAACCTTTAAAAAAGGCAGGAACGAAAAAAATGCAGAAAAATTCAATGGTGCCAGACATTCTCTTTTATGTTGTGCTCCCTCTTGTTGTTTGGAATTACGGCCGGGACGTGCTTGGTGATTATCTGGCGATGATCCTGTCATCCGTACCTGGCATCATCTATACACTGTACCGCTTCTTTCAGCTTAAAAAAATCAATCTATTCGGCCTGTTCCTTCTTGTGAACCTGGTGATCGGCACCCTGATCGATGTGCTCGCCGGGTCGGCCCTTCAGCTTCTATGGAATAACGTCATTTATTCTTACGTGCTGGGCTGCCTGTTTTTGTTGACGATTGTGCTGAAAAAGCCAGTCTTCCTCTATTTCACTCTCGATTTTATGGAACTGCAGGGAAAAGACAGGGGCAGCATGAAGGAAGTTTTCTTTAAAAGCAAAACACTGATGATCTTCAGCCTGATCACGGCAGGCTTTGCTCTGAAATTCATTCTTCTTGCCTCCATTAAGGTCTGGCTCATTGGAAAATACGGGGTTGATGCCTTTGACCAGGGAATCGTGCTGAGGCAGATCCTGAATTGGGGCTTTACCATTGTATCGGCAGGCGGATTTTATTTTATCCTGAAAGAAATTGGAGCACTGAACGAACCTCCTGAAACAACCATAAGCCAGGACAGCCCTTAAGGCTGCCCTGGCTTTATCATTTGCATATGTCCTTCATGGACGCTTATCCGGCACGGAGTCGCTGAATATACCTCTCCATCCATGTCAGCTTCCATCCTCTTTTCTGTGCTTACTTGTATTTCCTTTCCCTTATAATGGAGAATATTCTCGTTTGCTTCCATGCTGTCTACTGTAAGTGCTTCTTTCATTAAAGCAAGATTGGCATCTTTTATAATAAATAAATCAGCCAGTCCGTCATTATAGTCAAGATTCTCAAAAGGCAATGCATTAGTGCCAATATAATGGCCATTGGCCAGAAGTATCATAACGGCATCTTCCTCTATGGCCTTTCCATCCACTATAAGCGAAGCATGGAATGGCTCCATTTCCTTGATCGTCCGCAAGGCGCTCAGGAAGTAGCTGATCCGCCCGAATAGGTTTTTTTCTGCTGCCTTAATATTTTCCGAAGCTTCCGCCACCAGCCCAATACCCCAGAAGTTGAGAAAGTAGTCTTCATTCGCCTGCATAATGTCAACCGGCTCTGCTTCTCCTGAGATCATTGCAAGTGCTGCATCACGTATATTTTGGGGGATATTCAATGTTCTTGAAAAATCATTGCAAGTCCCCCCAGGCAATATGCCGATGGCCGGCCGATCCTCGAGCGGCGCCAATCCATTGATGCATTCATGTACCGTCCCGTCTCCGCCCAGGATGAAAAGAACATCCACCTCAGATCCATATTCCCTGCACAGCTCTCTTGCATGCCCTTCCCTCTTGGTTGGCAGCAGAATCAGGGAATCCAGCTCTGCAGACAAGACCGGAACACAAGCTGCAAGCGATTTTTCTATATCTTTTTGACCGGCATTTCCATTATAAATAAGCATTCCTTTTCTATAATCCATCCTGGCCAAGGCCCCCTTTTTTTCGAACAGTGTATCTGCTATTACATTTACCCAACTTTTGATGTTTCAATTATATTGATGTTCAAATTACTGAAAGGGATAATATATCTATTTTTAATTGAGCGGGATTGGATTATATTGTAATTAGGAAAAGCCAAGGAGGAGTACAAATGGATGCTATAAGGTTCCTGCAGGGAGAACGGATTTATCTTCGGCCCATCAGTACAGAAGATACGGATATATATGTGAAGCTGCTCTATAATGAACGGTCAAGAAAGCTTACCGGTCTGAAAAAAGCTTTCTCCAAAGATCAGATCTTTTCTTATATTAAAGAAAAGGCGGAGGATTCATCATCCATCCTCTTATTGATTGTCCTTGATGGAACGAATGAAGTGATCGGCGATATCGCCCTTCAGGATATAGACAGCACCAACCGAAATGCCAATATCCGCGTGAACATCAGCGAGGAAGAGAACCAGGGGCGCGGTTATGGCAGCGAAGCAATGGAACTGATGCTTGGCTATGCGTTCGGCGTGCTGAATCTGCACAGGATCGAGCTGAATGTTTTCAACTATAACGACCGGGCGCTTCATGTCTACGAAAAGCTCGGCTTCATGCAGGAAGGCGTCCAGCGAGAGGCTTTATTTTACGATCACCAATACCATGATTCCATCATGATGAGCATTCTGGAGGATGACTACCGGCGTATCCATCTGGAGGAATAGACTTGCAAAACCGTGCACTGTGCACGGTTTTTTTGATTCGTAAAAATTTACAATTTCCTGATTGACTTTGCAAATGAGCGGGAGTATTTTAATTATTATAATCACACTCAAATTTCATACCTTTGCTGAATCTTATGTTAAGAACGGGGGAACCAATATGGCAGGAGGCTGTTTGCGCCTGCCCGGGGTGAATCCTGGCGGAGGCCGGGAAGGAAGCTCTCAATTCCTAATCCGGCAGCTAACTCCGTAAGCATATTGAGAGAAAGGCCAATACGTATATTGACCGTTCTTTTCCGTGGATAAGAATGGTTTTTTTTTGGCCAAAAATATATTGCTTTTCACTATTTGAGGAAAAAGGAGCTTTATCGATCATGAAGCGAAAATACCTGAATATCACGCCGCCGCAGCTTTTGACCCTTATATTCCTGTTTTTCATCCTGCTGGGGGCCGCCTTGCTGAAGCTTCCCTTTTCAACCGTTCATGGTGTTTCATGGATCGATGCCCTGTTCACAGCCACCTCGGCTATGACCGTGACAGGGCTGACAGTGGCTGATACGGCGTCTACCTATACCTTGTTCGGCCAGATTGTCATCATGTGCCTCATCCAGCTCGGAGGCCTTGGAATCATGTCCTTCGCTGTGCTGATTTACTTGATGCTCGGAAGGAAAATCGGGTTCAAGGAGCGCCTTGTCCTGCAGCAGGCATTGAACCAGACGTCGGTCGGCGGAGTCATACGCCTCGTCCGCTACCTGTTTATTTTTTCCTTTACGATCGAGGCCATTGCTGTGTTCTTCCTCTGCCTGAGATGGGTTCCGCTGTATGGGTGGCAGGATGGATTTTATTACAGCCTGTTCCATTCTGTTTCCGCCTTCAACAATGCAGGCTTTCAGCTCTGGCCGGACGGACTCAGCCGGTTTGTCGGCGATCCTGTCATCAATATTGTCATTTCCATGCTCTTTATCATTGGCGGTCTTGGCTTTACCGTACTGGCCGATCTGTGGAAATCAAAGCAATTCAAAAGGCTGTCGCTTCATTCCAAAATGATGATTGTGGGCACCTTTGCGGTCAATATTGTATCAATGGCCGTCATCTTTTACCTAGAATATAATAATCCGCAGACCCTCGCCCATCTGACCAGCTGGGAAAAGCTTTGGGCATCCTATTTTCAGGCCGTTTCGCCGAGGACTGCCGGGTTCAATTCAGTGGACATCGGCGGGCTTGAGGATGCAACTGTCCTGTATATGCTGCTGTTAATGTTTGTGGGTGCGGGGAGCGCGTCCACCGGCGGCGGAATTAAACTGACGACCTTTATCATCATTATCATGGCTGTCATTACATTCATACGCGGCAAAAAAGACATTGTCATTTTCCGCCGCACCATCAGCGTCAACTATCTGACAAAAGCGTTGGCCATCTCAATGATTTCCATCCTGTTCGTCTTTATCGCCATCTTTGTCCTGAGCATCACGGAGGATTTGCCATTTATTAAAATTATTTTCGAAGTAGTATCCGCCTTCGGAACGGTCGGCCTGTCCATGGGCATCACTGCCGACCTGTCGGAAATCGGAAAAGAAATCATCATCTTCATCATGTTCCTGGGCAAACTCGGCCCGCTCACACTCGCCTTCTCCTTCGCCAAACAAAAACCGGAGAAAATTCGGTATCCTGGTGAGGATGTTTTGTTGGGGTAGGGGAATTCGGTGGACGCTTGCGTCCGGAGCTGGACAAGACGAAATGCGGAGGCGGTTATTCAGGTGTTTGACAATATGAACTGGTGTTAAGCATTGGCCTGAGTAAAAACGACATTTTAACCGCAACTGATTTAGGTCATAAGTAAAACCAGGCCGCATTACTTCATTTCGGCCTGGTTCTAACAAATTCTCCGTTTCAATAAATGGTCCCATATAGAACAGACAGGGCTTGCCTGTTGTTGTCCGGCACTATCATTGAAAACTCCAGATCTCTCATTTCCTATTTCAGTGGCAGCTTTATATCCCCCTTAATCCAGGTAGGAAACGCACCTAGTTCAAGAGTGATTGGATTTTTGTATTTTAGCGGGTCTGCCTCTGATAGCATCAACCCATATTCCTGGTATACACCATCTACGCTGGTTTGAAAGAATGAGCTCCCGTTGCTCAGATCTCTACCTTCAGCATCTTTGGCAGTTATGAAAAGCTGGTGGTGGTAGTCTTGACCAGCACGAACCTTTACAGATAAATTTCTCCCTTCCAAGTTCACCCCTGACAATTTTTCAGCCTTTGGCTGCTTTATAATTTTTAGTGTTTCTGTATTAATAACCACTTCTGTATCCTCTTTATCTATAGCCATTACTTTATTTAGTGTCAGGTACAGCTGCTTAGGCTCTTTAAAGTAATTGCTCTGCAGATAGAAAATCTTTTCGTTTTCAGCTAAAATGCTTGCTGTTGCTCCGTTTACAATCCCTGACCAAACTTCTCCATTTTCATCAACAAGCCTCAGATCGTCCAAATTAAAGATCTTCTTGTTATTTTCCGGATCAAACGTCACATGTACAGCTGCGCGCAATGGATATATAGTTACGTTCTTGAAGGTGATTTTCTGACCTTTAATAGATACGGTCTTGTTTAGCGTATACACCTTCTTATTCGCTTTTAAGTTTTCCACAGAAAAATCCATTTCAAATGATTCAAGCCCCTTCTCTGTTTTAATTTTCACCTCTATCTTGAATTCAGTTGCTTTTAAAGGTTCAATAGCAAAGTAATCTATTGAATCACTTACTGAATTAACTGGCTCCTCAGTATAACTAGCACCTCCATAACTAGTAGCACCCGGCGGAAGCTCTTTGCCATCTGCACCAGTTAAAATAATCCTCTCCGTTTGGAGCACCTGTTTCTCCTCTGACTCAACTGTATAAAACACCACCAGCCCCCGTTCATCCCGGATAGCACCATCAAGCGTCACCCGGACCCCGTTTTTCTCCCGGGATATGCCGAGCGGCTGCATATAGTTATTCTCCACGGCGGATATCCAGCCCTTGTCATACCGGATAAGGTCCACCAGCTTTTCCATACCTGGCAATTCTGCGACATAGTTGGCAAAGGCCGGTGAAACTCTGATGCTGGTCAAAAATCCGAGCAATAGCAGGGCGGCTGCAAGACCGGGCAGCCAGCTCCTTTTGATGAACCGCTTCTTCGGGGCAGCTTTGGCTTGCCGGAACCCTTTCATGATTGCTTCCTCCAGCCGTTCATCCGGCACAGGAAACTCCTGATACCGCTCCCGTATGGCTTCAAGCTTTTTTTCTTCCTTTTCAAACATCCATCTTCCCCCCGCTTTCCTCGAGCTTCTCTCTTAATGACTTTAACGCTTTATTGAGCCATGTTTTCACGGTTCCTTCCGGACGGTTGTACAGGGCAGCCACTTCCTTGATTTTAAGATCGTGGAAGTATTTTAGCGTCAGCAGTTCACGGGAGCGGTCATCGAGCGCCTCCATTGCATCCTGGACCTCGAATAGAAGAGTATCCTCTTCCCCGCCCGATGCGAGGAGCAGCTGTTCATTATATACGAGCCTGTGTTGCTTCTTGAGCCTGTCGCAGCAGTAATGGATCATGATACGGATGATCCATGTCTTGAAATAGGCAGGCTGCTTCAGATCTTTTATGCTCCTGTAAGCCCGGAAGGTTACTTCCTGCACGGCCTCAAGAGCTTCTTCCTCATTTCGCATATAGGCGAGTGCGGTTTTATACAAATCTGCCTTGCAGGAACGGATGATATCAAGAAAAGCTTCATCATCCCCTTTTATGGCTTTGCGGACAATATGCTCCAAGGCTGATCGATCCCCCTCTTGTTTTCCTGAATATTAGACTGCTTCACAGGAAAAAGGTTTTGCTTTTCCAAACTTTATTTTCCAATTCGGCTGCCTGCAGCCTGTTTATCTGCTAACTCACTGGGTAAATGTAAATATCTATGTTAAGGAGTGGATCTAGTTGGATAATAATTATGCTTTTTGGAATGGCTGGAATGGCTATCTGAACCAGCTTCCCGACCTTTTGCTGGCATTAGTCGTCCTCCTGTTGGGATGGATCATTGCAAAGGCGGTTGAAAAGGCGGTCCTGAAAGGCCTCCGCAAAACCAATCTTGATAACAAACTGTTTGCCGAGTCGGGAAACAGAAAGTATTCCCCTGAGAAAATCATAAGCAAAATCGTTTATATTCTCATTCTCATTTTTGTCTTTATTTGGTTCTTCAATATCTTAAACTTAAGCTTCCTGGCTACTCCGCTAGTAGGCATGTTCTCGACTATTACAGGTGCCATCCCAAGCATTCTAAAGGCTGCCTTGATCCTGCTGGCTGCCTGGCTGGTGGCATCCGCCCTCAAGTTTCTCATCAAGCGTGGAGGCAGAACGCTTCGCGTCCATGAAACACTGAACAAATATAAATTCATTAAAGGAGATCACGATTCCTCCAATATCGTCGATAAAGCTGCCAATATTGTATTCTATCTGGTTCTGCTGATTTCCCTTCCTGCCGTGCTGTCAGCCTTGAATCTCGAGGGAGTCTCCGGACCGTTTGCCAGCATGCTCAATGATATTCTGGCTTTCCTTCCTAAACTCCTTGCCGCTGCCCTTATTCTGTTTATCGGCTGGTTCATCGCCAAGCTGGTCCGTGATATTGTCACGAGCTTCCTGCAGAGCATCGGTACGGAAAAGCTTGTCGGGCGTTTCGGCCTGTCCAAGCTGTTTGAAGGGACCACCCTTTCATCTGTTGCCGGCTATATCGTCTTTGTCTTCATTATGATCCCGGTCGTAATCGCGGCACTCGAAGAATTGGATCTGGAAGGAATATCACAGCCCGCGATTGCCATGCTGAACGATGTCCTCACCATGATCCCGAATATCATTGTAGCCATCGCCTTTATCCTTGCGGGCATCTGGCTCGGAAAATGGGTCAGGCAGATGGTTGCCAGCCTTCTTGAACGAATCGGCGCAGACTCATATTTTAATAGCATCGGATTCAAAAAAAATAAAACCGGGGCTGCAAAAAGCGGGATTTCCCAGCTGATCGGCTATATTGCCCAGATCATTGTTGTCCTCTTATTTGTTGTACAGGCTCTGAACCTGTTGAAGCTCGACTTCCTTGTCACACTGGCAACCGGGGTCATAGCCTATTTGCCGCATGTTCTTGCAGCCCTTGTCATTCTTGGAGCTGGATTATGGCTCGGAACCCTGGTAAAGAAGCTGCTTTCAAGCCTGCTGGAAGGCCCTCATTTCCGCCTTCTTTCATCTGTGGCACAATATGCAATTGTAGCCATTTCCATCTTTATGGCCCTGGACCAGCTTGGCGTCGCCCATTCCATCGTCAATTCCGCCTTTATCCTTATACTCGGCGGACTGGCCCTCGCCTTTGGCCTTGCCTTTGGTTTAGGAGGAAAGGATTTTGCAGCCAAGTATCTGCAAAAGCTTGACCGTAAAATTGAGCAGACGAGCATCAATAAAGATGCCCGCACCACCCAGATTAAAGAATCAATGACTCCAGATGCCTCCAGGGGCACTCAAGCTGGGGATTCCGGCCCTGCCCGGCCGATGACGCCGGATAACGCTGATCCGATAAATCCGGAGCATAATCGCATGAATGAAAAAAGAGATGAATAACTGCAAAGAAGAGAAATGATCTTTGAAGCATGAGATGAAGCCGGCCTCCTGCGGGAAGCCGGCTTTCATGCACTATGGAAAAAAAACATTAGGAGAGCTGATTATGAAAACCATCCAAAAATCATTGCTGACAAAAGAAGATATGACTAACCCTGACATTGTGCCTGCCTGGGTCATTGAAGAATATAAGACCTTCCATCAAACCGTCACAGACAAGACCTTCCCGTGCTATTTCGGCATGACTGCTGAAAACCGCGGGGAGCTGCGCTATGCATATATTTCACAGGAGGACTGGTCACAGCTTCCGAAGGCGCTGGAACAGTTCATTGATCTTTTTGATGCCCCTAAGCTTATCCGCCATGGCTTGTTTGTGTTTGTGGAGCCGGAAAAAGAAGAGAAGGATATCCCTTACTACCGCGAATATTTCTGGAACATTCTGAAGTATCTTCATGATCAGGATGAAAAACCTTGGCCAAAGGATGATCCAGAGGACCCGGACCACCATCTATGGGCATTCTCTTTTGCGGAAGAGCCCTTCTTTGTATTTGGAAACGCGCCAGCCTATAAGCAGCGGAAAACAAGGGATCTAGGTAACAGCCTTGTGCTGGGATTCCAGCCGCGGAGAATTTTTGAGGGGCTGGAAGGCACTTCAAAAGGAGGAATTATGTCCAGGGAAAAAGTCAGGGAACGAGTGGAAAAGTGGGATGGACTGCCAAAGCATCCGAATATCAGCCATTATGGGGATCCTGAGCATCGGGAATGGAAGCAATACTTCATCGGCGATGATATCAAGCCGATTGAAGGCAAATGCCCCTTCCATTCTAAATAATAGATTAGGCTCATAATTTCAGTAAAACAGGTTTCACTTTCCTTTTAAAATGGTATCACTATATTAAAATACCATTAAGAAAGGAATAAACAAGCATGGTACAAGTAACTGTAACCGTTAATCACGGCGGAAAAAATTATATGACAAATGTAATCGCACATAGAGGGACACAAGAAGAGGAAATTGCACGCCTTGCACAGGAACAGGTGCAGAGACAATGGCAGGCAGCCAATTAAAAAAAGTGAAGCGTGCACGCTTCACTTTTTTTAGATTCCCCATTTTATATAGACACCCAGCGCGACAATAGAAAGCAGAATGACCACTGCATAAATCACAGTCAGGTTGACCGTATTTTTCCTGGCTGACTTTGAGTAGTCAGCATCACTTTTGCCGGCCAGCATAAGGGTGAAAATTAAAGAAAGGATGATAATGGCTATAACGATGATTAATCCCAGCTTCATGTTCGACTCCCCGCTTTTGCAGAAGGCTGCTTAATAGATTTCCCTTCAACTGTATATGATTAGTGTATCACTTTATATTCAGTCAGTTCCTCATTTGTATATAAGTTTCACACAAATATCATCTTTTAGTTTGCTCGAATCCTGCTGCCATCAGCGCCTGCTTAAGATTTGCCCTCGTGGGGATTTCCCGGAATTCTATCCCGAGGGCCACGATCGTCTGGGCGATTTCCGGCCGTATTCCGGTCATAGTTGCCTTCACGCCGATCAGGTTTAATGACTTTACAATCTGAAACAGATTATGGGCAACCATCGTATCTATCATCGGGACGCCTGAAACATCAATGAACAGCTGCTTTAATTGAAGCTCTGAGCTGTTTTTCAGGCATTTTTCCATAATGAATTTTGCGCGCTCTGTATCTACTTCCCCAACGAGCGGAAGAACGGCAATATCCTCTGAAATCGGGACAACCGGAACGGACAGCTCCTGCAGGGCAGTCCGGGCTACTTCTATTTTCCTTGTGCTGTAGTTCATGTAAATATTACTGAATATATACGCGACCTCATCCAGGAGCGGGTTGATGATTTTGCTGACATCAAGCATCGTGACAGCAGCAAATTGATTTTTCTCCAGCTCCTCAGTGAAAACGTCCCAAATAACCGATCTGAACAGGGACAGCACACGGAGGGATTCGTCCAGGGGAACGCCGTTTTCTATCGCAGTTTCTCCTGTGTTACGGGCCCATTCTTCAATTTTGCGCCCGCTTTCCTCCTGATCCATATATAATGATTCACCCAGGATCTGAATCAAGGCCTTGCGCCATTCAGCTATCTGATTTCTGGCAACAGTCGATTTCTTAAGCTTTTCCTTATAGAAAGGGCATTCCCGTTCAAATATGTGATTGACGAGCTGCTCTTTGCTCTCTACTATTCTTGTGCCAATCTTAAGCAATTCGTTCCTCAATGCAATCCCTTCTCCCATGAAAAAGTCTGACAATTATATCATAGCATTTCCCTGCAGTATTGCAATGCTGACTCCCGTGAGTGTCCCTGTACGAAGCGGTTCTTTGCCATATATTTCAGGCAGGCTGAGGTTTAGGCCTTTTTCACATAAGGGTATGTATTCTATTAGATAAGTTTTTATATAATAAGGAGGAATGAACATGGCAGAAGATAATAAGCGCGTAGTAGGCTCATATGCAACAGAGAATGAAGCGGTTGAAACAATTGAAAGGCTGAAAGCAGAAGGCTACCGGGCTGAGGACATTTCCGTCATCAGCAAAAACCGTGATGATCTTGACGCTGTGAGCGAGGAAACCGGGACGAAGACAGAGGAAGGCCTTGCGGCTGGCGCTGCTGCCGGCGGAGCATTGGGCGGGCTCACAGGGCTGCTTGTGGGCATCGGTGCCCTTGCAATCCCTGGAATTGGACCGATCGTTGCGGCGGGCCCGATTGCTGCAACACTGACCGGGGCAGCGGTTGGCGCCGGGGCAGGCGGACTTGCAGGCGCATTGATCGGCATGGGCATCCCGGAAGAAGAGGCCAGCCGTTATGAAGCAGAGGTAAAAGAAGGAAGAATCCTGATCCTTGTGGATCCCGATGACCGGAACCGCGACCGCCTGACAGATGATGAAACGATCTTCACCGGAGGAGCTGTCAATGACGCCCGCCGCACTGACGAAGATTTCGTAGGCACAACAGACAGGAATACAGCCATCCGGGCTACGGACCAGGAAGATAAGTATGACGACTATATTGTCGATCCGCTTAACCCCGGTGAACTGGATAAAGGCGAAAATGCATTCCAGGACCACAATGATCAAAACCGCCCGTATACAGATGAAAATATAGATCCAAACACCCCTCTCAGTGACAAGGTGGTAAGCAACCCCTTTGCAGATGAAGACAGACTGAGAGATGAAGTGAACCGCGATTATACTGACCCGCGCCAGCCTAATTCAGACTATCCTAAAGGATAAGGGCTCAGCTGGCCACAAGGACCTGGCAGACTAACCCGCCAGGTCCTTTGGCTTTTTCACAATGCCCTGCTGAATACACTGAAAAGGTTCATGCTATAATAGAGGCAATTCCGCACTTTGAAAGGAGAATTAGTATGAAGGACCATATTTTTTCCGGATTTATTGGCACCTACACAAAAGGCGACAGCAAAGGCATTTATTCTTTTGAATTGAATACAGAAAACGGCAGGCTCGATAATGTCAAGCTCGCCGCAGAGCTTGAAAACCCTACATATGTGACAGTCAGCGAAGATAAAACACGCCTTTATTCCGTCGTAAAGGAAGGGGCGAAAGGCGGCGCAGCCGCGTTCTCCATCAGCGATGACGGCGGGCTTACGGAACTGAACCGCCAGCTGTCTGACGGTGCATCTCCATGCCATATCAGTGTAAATAAAGACTCGGACTATGCAGTGACTGCCAATTACCATAAAGGTACAATTGAAGCCTACGGACTGACGGGGGAAGGTTCCCTGCTTTCAGCTTCATCGGTTGCCCAGCATGAGGGTACAGGTCCAAACCCAGACCGCCAGGAAAAGCCGCATGCCCATTATGCAGGTTTTACGCCAGATGGAAAATTCATTGCAGCCGTTGACCTGGGTACAGATGAAATCATTACCTATGAGTTAAATGATGGAGTGCTGAAGGAAGCGGCCACACTGGATGTAAAGCCTGGCAGCGGTCCGCGGCATCTTGTTTTCCACCCGGAAAGAAATATTGCCTATGTGATGACAGAGCTGAGCTCCGAGGTAATCGTGCTCGAATACAGCCCGAATGACGGCAGCTTCAAGGTAATGCAGACAGTACCGGCCATCCCTCAAACATTCCGGGAAAATAACCAGGGAAGCGCCATCCATATCTCTTCTGACGGCCGCTTTGTCTATGCCGCCAATCGCGGACATGACAGCATCGCCGTATACTCTGTGAATGAAGAAACAGGCAAGCTGGATTTCATCGAGCATACTTCAACTGAAGGAAACTGGCCGCGCGACTTTGTGCTCGATCCTTCAGAAAGATATATCGTTGCCTCCAACCAGGAAACCGGAAACCTCACTTTGTTTGCCCGTGACGCACAAAGCGGCAGGCTATCCCTGCTGCAGAAGGATGTTTCAGTTCCTTACCCTGTATGTGTGAAATTCTTATAAGTAGCTTTTAAAAAGGGATATGCCCGTTATAAAAGTATTCATAAGCGCATGGATGTTAACATCCATGCGCTTATTATATGGTCCTGATCATCATGTTGGCTGTAAGGTTACCTGGCTGAAAAAAAAGGGCGTCCTACATAAGAAAGCAACAGGCTTCTGATGCACGCCAAAAAAAATCCTGCACTTGCAATGAAGGCCAATGCCAGTAGAACCCGTTCATTAATAGGCAGCTCAAAAATAAGGCTTATCCCCAGCATAAGGATACACAGCAGGCCATTTACTCCAAACAGAATACCCCAAAGGATATCTTTTACATTCTGATAAATCCTTCTTCCTTTCACGTATTTGATATAAAGGAAACAAACCATACATGCACCTGTCATGAAAATCACAGTCTTTATAAAAGGCAGGGAGGTACGTTCTTCCCAAGGCATATCAATGATGACCATGTTTACGTAATAAGTTAGATTAAAAATAATCATAAAGAGGACAGTATAAAAAAACACCACCCACTCACTTATATAAATAATAGGCAAAAAAAACTTCTTTAACATGGTTCCTCCTTTTATAAGAGCCGGGCTTTTTTTCTATCGTAACAAAAATTATTTGTAATTTCATGTTATTTCCAAATATATAGAACTCATCGGATGCCAAAGCAGGTTCTATTCTTTTCCATGTTACATAACCATATGCTATAATAGGATTAAGTTACATTGGAGGTGATTTAATGAAAACAGTCGGTGCAATAACTGACAAACAAAAGATCCTGATTATGAAAGAGTGGCTCCAATCCCGCTCATCCAGGGATTATTGCTTGTTTCTGCTTGGCATCAACACCGGAATACGCATTAATGACCTGCTTCATCTGCAGGTAAAAGATGCTGCAGATGAAAGCGGAAATATTCTTTCCTATTTGCATACCTCTGAAAATTGCTTCCCCCCTATCTATTTCAATCTGCAGGTCCGCGAAGCCCTCCACAAGTGCATCAAGGAGAATGGCCTCAAAAGGGAAGACCCGCTCTTTAAGTCAAGGAAGTCCCATAATTCAATCACAAGAGTTCAGGCGTACCGGATCATTAATGAGGCTGCCAGGGCCGCAGGCATTGAAGAGCCTGTCGGCACACACACTTTAAGAAAAACCTTTGGCTACCATGCTTATTCAAAAGGCATTGCCGTGTCGCTGATTCAAAAGAGGCTTCAGCAATCATCCCCATCAGAAACCTATAGCTATCTGGGGATTTCACCTAAGAACCCCCCATCTGTCACTCTCGACGTCAATTTATAGAAAAAGGAGCTGATATCCATGATTAATGTTTTGCATACAGATACATTCATCCTGCTTGCAGCCATTCTGTTTATCACCGGCGTGCTGACTACTAAATTCTCCTCACGGCTTGGCGTTCCTTCCCTCGTGCTGTTTATGGCAGTCGGGATGCTTATGGGCAGCGACGTACTGGGCATCATTTATTTCGACAATGCCAGCACAGCCCAAATGATCGGTGTCCTTGCTTTGATCATTATCCTGTTTGAAGGCGGCCTCCAGACTAAGTGGAAAACACTGCGCCCTGTTGTCCTCCCATCATTGTCACTCGCCACCCTCGGCGTCATCCTCACATCCGGAATTGTTGCAGCCGCAGCGAAACTCATTCTGGGGACAGGCTGGCTCGAATCAATTCTTTTCGGTGCCATTGTCGGATCAACGGATGCTGCTGCCGTCTTCGCTGTCCTCAAGGATAAGAATATCGATGAACGGATTGGCGCCACTCTTGAAGCAGAATCAGGCTCCAATGATCCGATGGCTGTCTTCCTGACAGTCGCCATGATTGAATTGATCACCCTTCCGGAAGCAAGCATCTGGTCCTTGATCGGAACCTTTTTCCTCCAGATGAGCATTGGCCTCCTGTTTGGACTGATCTTCGGCAGATTGGCCGTGTTTGCCCTTAACCGCATCAATCTTGATTCAGGCGGCCTCTATCCTGTCTTTGCCACAGCCTTTGCACTTTTAACATATGGAATTACAGCCTTTGCGAGCGGAAGCGGCCTTCTTGCCGTCTATATCGCTGCCATTATCATCGGAAACATGGAACTTGCCTACAAGCACACCATCTTCCGCTTTTCTGAAGGATTTGCCTGGATGATGCAGATCATGATGTTTGTGATTCTCGGCCTGCTGGTGTTCCCTTCCGAGCTGTTCAGCCTGGATATATTCCTGAAAGGCATCGCCATTTCTGCAATCCTTATATTGATTGCAAGACCTGCAGCCGTCTTCTTGTCCACTATCAGGATGGGATATAAAACGAACGAACTCATTTTCCTTTCCTGGGCCGGACTTAAGGGAGCCGTACCAATCGTATTGGCCACCTTCCCTCTTCTTGCAGGAGTTGAGGGAAGCCAGCAGATCTTCAATGTCGTCTTCTTCGTCGTCCTGACCAGCTGCCTCATTCAAGGCTCAACGATTACAGCACTCGCAGCGAGACTCAAGCTGACCGGACCGAAAAAAACGACGCCTATGCATTCGCTTGAGCTTGTGTCCATCGGAAAGGCAGATGCAGAAATGATTGAATACGAAATGGAGGATGATGCCCAGATCATCGGGCAGACCCTGATTGATATCCCGTTCCCTAAAGGTGCGCTTGTGAATGCCATCATCCGCAATGATGAACTGATTACCCCGGCCGGCAGCACCATCATCCTTCCAGGGGATGTGCTGTATATCCTCGCCAGCCGCAAGAGCAAACCGCAGCTCAAGAAGCTTCTTCTGCAGAAAAAAATAGAAGAAGCGGCCGAACCGACTGCGTAGTACTTCCCGCGGTTCACCCGTTCCATCAAAAAACACCGTCCTTCATCCGGACGGTGTTTTGCTTTCCCTATTATCAGGTTAATTCCCTGTTTTTCTTTTTCTCAGATTCACCGACGATGACTGCACAAGCGGCATCGCCTGTAATATTGACGGCTGTTCTCGTCATATCAAGAAGCCTGTCGATCCCTATGATCAGGGCGATCCCTTCAACAGGAAGGTTAACAGACTGAAGGACCATCGCCAGCATGATCAGGCCGACACCCGGCACGCCTGCTGTTCCGATGCTCGCAAGCACAGCTGTCAGAACGACTGTCACAAGCTGGGTGAACGTCAGATCAAGGCCATATACCTGCGCGATAAAGATGGTGGCCACACCTTGCATGATCGCTGTTCCATCCATATTGATCGTGGCGCCAAGCGGCTGAACGAAGCTGCTCACCGATTCAGGGACCTTCAAGTTCTTCTGGGCCACATTCATGGAAACCGGAAGTGTGGCATTACTGCTCGATGTACTGAAGGCCACGCTCATTGCAGGGGCAAAGCCCTTGAAGAATTCAAATGGATTACGCTTTGCCAGAAAGTATACTGATGACCCGTAAGTCACAAGTGTATGGACGATCAGCGCTGCAAGGACCACACCCATGTACAGCCCCATCGCTTTAATCGCATCTACTCCCTGAGTGCCAACTGCCGATACGATCAGGCCGAAGGTTCCATACGGAGCAAAACGCATGATCAGGTTCACAAGATACATCATCAGTTCATTCCCCTGGTCAAACAGCTTCAGGACCCCTCTGGTTTTCTCGCCAAGCATGGTTAGTGCAAAACCGATGAAAACAGAAAAGGTAATGATCTGCAGCATGTTTCCTTCTGTAAATGCCTTAATCGGGTTTGTCGGAATGATATTCAGCAAGGTGTCTGATACTGGCGGCGCCTCCTCCGCCTGGAACTCCGCGCCGGTAGTATCAAAAGTTCCTACAGTTCCCGGCTGGAATATATAGGCGAATGCGATCCCTATGATCAAAGCCATACAGGTAGTCGCCAAAAAGTAAGAAATTGTCTTCAAGCCAATCCTTCCAAGCTTCTTCGGATCGCCGAGACCGGCGGTGCCAAGCGTGATGGAGAAGAAAACAATCGGCACAACGAGCATGTTGATCAAGTTGAGGAATATTTTCCCCAGCGGAGTGAACAGGTAGGTGTTCAATGTTTCAAATAAATCCGGGGAATATAAGTTCAATAATAAGCCGACAATGCCCCCCGCAATCAGAGCGATGATAATCTTTGTTGATAGTTTCATCATGCAGCCTCCTTAATCGAATTTTTAGCATAAAAAAACACAGAGGGCGAGACCTCTGTGTTTGAACGCAGACTTGTCCTCTCAATAACGCTTACGAGGTTAGCTGTCGGATTCGGGCTTTGAGAGTGCCCTACCTGTAAAGGATTCACCCCGAGGCATGTGTATGCCGGTTGGATCCCCCGCTCTTTAAAAGATTAAGCGCATCTTTCGATAAATTTTTTTTAATTTTACTCTATGAACCTAGCTTCTGTAAATATTTAAATACTGGAACTGTACTTTAGCCTCACAGAAAAACAAAATAAATGACTGCCGCCAGGATAATTCTGTAAATGGCGAACGGCACCAGCTTGATTCTGTTGATGAGCGCCAGGAAAAAACGGATTGAGGCCAGGGCGAACACAAAGGCACTGATGAAGCCGACAATGAAGAATGGGATGGCATCAGGCGTGAAATACTCCCAATTTTTCAAGAGCGACAGCCCGCTCGCTCCAAGCATGACAGGCACCGCCATAATAAAGGTAAAGTCAGAGGCTGCCCTATGGCTGAGTCCAAGCAGCACCCCGCCCGAGATTGTGGAGCCTGACCGTGAAAAGCCCGGCCATAAAGCGATGCATTGGAACAATCCAATGAGGATTGCCTGCCGGTAAGTGATCTTGTCCACTGTCTCAATGGCCGGCTTCCTCTTTGAATAATAATCAGCTGCAATCATAAGCAATGCTCCAGCCACAAGGCCGATTACCACTGTATTGACAGAGAACAGATACTTATCTATATAATCCTCGAACAGAAGCCCAAGAACCGCAGCAGGCAGCAGGCCTGCAATCACTTGCGTGAGCTTCAGCCTCGGTCCATCCGATTGTTCCTTCCCCCCTTTACCCAGCCCGAGGAGCTGGATAAACCGGTCCTTGAACACAATCACCACCGCAAGGATCGACCCAAGCTGAATGACAACCTTGAATGTATTGGCTACTTCCTTCGAGAAAAGCTCTTTGGATTTTAATAGAATATCGTCCACTATAATCATATGGCCCGTAGACGAAACGGGCGCGAACTCAGTGAGACCTTCAACAATGCCCAATATCAGGGCAACAATCATCTCTTTCATCATTTTCCTCCAGAACAAAACAGCTGCCCCGCACGCAAAAGCTTCAAATATGAGCTCTCACTCGGCGGAGCAGTCCTGCCATCTATTTATTTATCTTTCTCTTTATCATCTTCCATGATGCCTTTTGTTGCCTTTTTGAATTCACGAAGCGTATTGCCGGCTGCCCTGCCAAGCTCAGGAAGCTTTTGCGGACCAAATATTAGCAGCGCAACAAAAACGATGATCATGATTTCCCCAAATCCTAAATTCCTCATCTCTGCACCTCTTTTTTCAGATTAATTTTTATCCATCACTAACAGAGGAGGAGATAAAAAACTTAGAATGAAAAAAGACCGGCGTAAGCAGGAACCTCAATTTTTCCAGCATGATATCCATCCGGAAATACCTTCTATAAAGCAGCATGCCGGCCGGCGCTGCCAATAATGGAAGATACGGGGCTGTTCCCAGGAGCTTCCCTTTTCGCTCAAAAGGTTTTTCTTTCGAAAAAGCCTTGCCCTCCTCCAGTACAATCATTTCAAAACGCTTGTCATCGCCCGAAAGCAGGCTCGAGAAAGGGTCATGACCTAGTCCCCATAGACTATAAACACTGATTGCAAATAGGAAAAGGAGATTCATTCCCGCCATAGTGTCTTCCCTTTCAGTTTGATAGAATTATCATACTTCGTCCGTCCCGGTTTGGAAAGACCGAAAATTGAGAAACGAGCCCCTTTTTATGGAAAAAAGAAAAGGAACAGGCTATCCTGCCCCTTCCTATCTCAAAAAATCATCAGGCAAATGACGCTGGCTGTTCAAAAACATGGCCACTCTTCTTTTATGATCCAGCTTGAACAAATGAACACCGGTATCTCCTGTAGCAAAGAGCCGGGTGCTGGTGTTGGGCAGTCCAAGCAGCGCCAGGATCAGCATGGAAATCAACCCGCCGTGCGAAACCGCAGCAATCCGCTTGTATCCTTTTTGTTCAGCATCATCCAGCAGCTCTGATAATACAGTTTCGGCACGGAATCTCATTTCAAGCATCGACTCCCCCTTCTCGATGCGCACATGCGGCTTTCTGCCCTCAGGCGGTTCTGGATAACGGATGCCCGCTTCCTCCCGGGACATCCCGGCCAGAACCCCATTATTGAATTCCATCAGCCTTTCATCCGTCTTCAGCCCGCACCCTACTCTGTCAGCTGTAATAACCGCTGTTTCATAGGCCCTTTTCAGCGTACTTGCCCAGATGATATCTGGAGGATAGTGTTCGGTGATAAACTCCGCAAGAAGGCCCGCCTGCCTCCTTCCCAAACTGGTCAGCGGAAAATCCGCCCTGCCCTCGTGGACGTTCAGCAGATCTGCTTCTGACTGGCCATGGCGGATCAGCAATAATTCAAGCATACAATCCACCCCTCTTTCTTTTTTATGTATAAAAAGATGTTCCACTGCCAAAATAAGGATGAATCTTGGCAGGAGAACAGATTAGTCAGCAAATCAAATACTTTTTTGCAGCCAATAAAAACTAAAACGAGGTGTAACGTGAATATTTCGGAATTGCTCATAAGGATCTCAGTTTCATTTCTTGTCCTTTTTCTACTAGCCAGACTGATGGGGCGGAAAGAAATTGCCCAGATGACCTTTTTCAATTTTGTCTCAGCCATTGCCATTGGATCTATTGCAGCCAACACAGTCCTTAACCCGAATGTGGCCCTTCGGAGCGGCGTCATTGCACTCACCGGCTGGGCAGTATTCACCATTCTCATGGGTTATCTTGATATCAAATCCCGGAAAGCAAGGTTATTCCTGGAGGGCCAGCCGCTGATTGTCATAAAAGACGGCAAGGTGATGGAAGATTCCCTCCGCAAAGCCAGACTGGATATAGATGCTTTGAATGCCCTGCTTCGGCAGAAAAATATCTTCTCTATCTCTGATGCCGACTATGCAGTGTTTGAAACTGACGGCAAGCTGTCGGTGCTTAAAAAAGAAGGAAAGCGCCCGCTGACGCAAAGCCATGCAGCTCAGGGGAACCCGGTGCCTAAAGATGCCTATCCGGTCGGCACTGCCGTCATTTCCGATGGCCAGCTTGTCTCCCGGAATCTTGACGGCTTAAACCTTTCCCAGGAATGGCTTGAAGACCAGCTCCAGCAAAGCGGCGCCTCCCTGTCTGATGTCTTTTACGCTGAAGTTCAGCAGAATGGCACCCTTTATGTTGACTATAAGGATGATCAGCTTCAATAACCGGAGAAAAGACTCTTCATAACTGACTGCGGCGCGGGCTTTACTGCAAAGACAGGGACCTGTAGCCAGGCCCCTGTCTTTCATTTATGCTATCTCACCAGCTCTACAAATTGCTCCAGCTTCTCAAGGCTGGTCAGGTTCTGATTGCACATCATGCTGTCGCTGCAAATATAATTGCCTTTTCTTACGTAAGTCCCTTGAACGGCGCCTTTCTTTTGGGAGACAAACAGTCCTGCCTCTCCATGTTTGCCGCATATGGAACAAATCCCTTTTTGGCTGATCGGCTTGAAGGTTCCCGTCAGGCCGGCAAGCTTATTTTTATACAGCACGGCCATATACCTTCTCCCAGTGCCTCTGTCGTCCCAGGAAAAGTAGGAAAGACCTTTCTGCTCCTCCAGCCCGGCTTCAGGCACCTTCAGCTTTTTAGCCTTGGGAAACAGCTTCCTGGCTGCCTGTTCGCCCACTGCCGGAAATGGGATGATATAAGCCTGCAGGCCTTCCAGGAACCGGTCTGCATCTGTCCTGTCCTTTATATCAGGCAACGGGGCAAGAAGCTCCTCCTGCTCAGCAGTGAGCTCTGGAAACAGGGCTTTAGCCTTCTCGGCTGTGATGGCTCTCAGTGCATTCAGAACCCCTTTATCATTTACTGAACTGTGCCCGTTCACAAGGTGGGCTGCCTGTTCTTTTATAAAATTATACTGGTCGTTCCGGATAAAGTGTTCCATTTCATTCACTCCTATTCTGTCCCGGATCAGGCTGTTGATTTCTAAAGACAATTATAAGAAAAATCAGCAGCCGGGAATAGGCCGAGAATGACTCTGAACCAAAGTGTACCTACTGCCTGCGCTTCTGTTTTGAATAGACTATCTTTTTGATTGTTTCATTGGCCAGGAAGTATTCTTCCGCCAGCACTTCGACCGGCTTTCCGTTCCGGAATGCCATCCTGATTTCCTCATTGCGTGCATCAATCTGCTTCCGCCCTCCGGAGGACTCCCCCCACTTTTGCCGGGCAGCCTCAGGCTTCGGAATATAAATCATCTCACCTTGAATATATTTCTGGATCTCCGCTATCAGCTCTTCAGGCAAAACAGCAGCTGCTTTTACATAGCTCATTTCGGCCAGCTCCTTATTTTAATGGTTTCTTAAATAAGGGGCAAAGCCAGTAATAGAAATGAGATTACATTGTAAGGGCGATTATATGAACCATCTCCCCATGCAAAGTATCGCCTTTCCTCTTACAGGCTTTGCATGAGCCGCTCCAGTATCCGGCAGCCGGAATATTTCTGCCATTTTACCCACCTCCCGATTACCCTGATTTTGGTATTTATTATAGTACAATTCGGGTGTGTCTGCATGTTTTTTGTGAGAACAGGCTGCATGCTCTGCGGCTGTCCCTGTGCCTTGAGGAACAACAAAAAAAGCATGGAAAGAGCAGAAGCCCTTTTCCATGCTTTCTTATTCTAGCAGCAATTGCCCGTATTCCCCAGCAGTACAAGGCCTTTCTTGTCTCCGCTAAGATCAAGGACCAGATCCTCTACATTCGGTTCAATGATCGGATCGATTGCCACCGTGATTTCATTGATTGTTGATACATTATCGTCCTCTTCCGGCTCATCCAGAGCCAGTCCTACTTTTGGCTGTCCTCAGCCATAGCCTGCGAAATATATGCGGATATTGCGGGCATTTTCTTTTTCAAACATCTGCTTTAAAATATCGCGTGCCTGATCAGTGATTTTCATCTGCAATTCCTCCTTTGCTGCTGTTATTATTACTTTACCACACAAACACCCGGGCTGGTATCAAATCAGCTCCACACAGCCCTGGGACTGTCATCCAATTGCTTCCTGCGATTGCATTTTTGCCCCAACACTGTCAGACTAGGATTGACAGATTATGAAGGCGAAGGTGAAAAGCTTGATTGAAGTTAGAATCTCAAACATTACCGATGACGAAACCAATAAAGGTGTGTTCGCTACCCGTGATATCAAAAAGGGAGAGCTGATCCACAGGGCCCCGGTACTTGCATATCCAAATGAAGAACATAAATATATTGAAAAAACCAGGCTCGCCGACTATGTATTCGAGTATGGGACGAACCATTCTGCCCTTCTCCTTGGATATGGAATGCTGTTCAACCATTCCTATGAGCCGAATGCCGATTATGAAATCAGTTTCGAGAATCACTCTTTTGATTTCTATGCTTACAAGGATATAAAAAAAGATGAAGAAATCATGATCAACTATAACGGCGATCCCGATGATGATGCTCTACTATGGTTTAACGGAGGAGAAGAATAAGGAGGGGCAGCTTCCCTCCTTATTCACTCTGCCATCCTGCTGTTCACATAAAATACGAGCCCCATCATAATGGCTATACAGAGCATGATCAAAAACTTCGGTGAACCCACTCCCAGAATACCGCCGATAATGAGAACGATGCCAAGAACCGCTTCCGTTCCCCCTACTAAATGGGCCAGTTTGTTTTTATCCCTTACCCTTTTTTCATTGAACCCCGATAGAAGCCACGTCATTTTCTTAACTCCTACCAGAAAACCAAGCACAAGAAAAATAGTTCCAAAAATAATTAAATCCTGATTCATTGATTCATCTCCTTATAATTTCTTCACTATGGCCGGAATAATATAAAAAGGAATAAATAGGGTTGCCAGCAGATAAATTAAGATCGTTTCTTTGTCCAGGCCGATCGCTGCCGAACTGGCAGTTTCCAAACACAGCAGCACGATTAAAATAAAATTCAGCAGATAGATGCTCCGCAGTGACCATTTTGCAATGTTGGCATTTACCCTGTCATCAAACTCGACTTCCTCTTCCTTCATACGCACCCTCAACATTTTGGCCAGGGCCACAAGGACAATTCCACATACCAGTAAAGTCCACTTGAAGATGCCGTCATCCATTAGAAACAAAACGAAAACAAAGGAAAGGACGGGCAGATAAGTAAACAGTATTCTCATAATCATTCCTCCATCCAGAATAGCTTCTCAACGGATGTATCAAGGGCAGCAGCAATCAGCAGGCAGACTTTAATGGTTGGATTATACTTCTGCGATTCAATCAAATTCATCGTCTGACGGGTCACCCCGACAAGCTTTGCCAGGTCTCCCTGCGTCAAGTTCCCTTTTTCCATCCTTGTAATCTTTACCGCATTCTTAATCAGAATTTCTTTCAAACACGCGCCTCCCACCAATATTGCCTTTTTCTGTTATTTAGATTGTAACATATAATTTACTTTTGTCGTATATATATGACAATATTCTTTGGGAATTTTTTAAATATTGCGATTCAAACGTTCAATTGAATCCTCACATCCTTGCAGCAGCAGTCCATTGTTACCCTTAGTCAAACGTTTGATTAAAGTCTCGTACACTATTGCATCAGCAGCCAGTTGCTTTCCTTCATCAAACGTTTGATTAAACCTTGGATACTGTGACAGCAGTACAATTGCAGCCCTTAATTAAACATTTGATTAATACCTTTACATTCTCACACCTATGCAAAAAGGAGGCATCCTGAAAGGAGCCTCCTTAGACAAACTATATATAATCCTTACTTCCGCTTATTCAACCGTAACAGATTTAGCCAGGTTGCGCGGTTTGTCTACATCGCATTCGCGGTGCAGGGCAGCATAGTAAGAGATCAGCTGCAATGGTATAACAGAGATAAGAGGTGTTAACAATTCATTTACTTCCGGAATCACGAAGCGGTCTTCTTCCTGTTCAAGACCCTTCATGCTGATGATGCATGGGTTGGCGCCGCGGGATACAACTTCCTTGACGTTTCCGCGGATGCTCAGGTTGACGCTTTCCTGTGTAGCAAGGGCAATGACCGGTGTACCGTCCTCAATCAGGGCGATGGTACCGTGCTTCAGCTCTCCGCCGGCAAAGCCTTCAGCCTGGATATAAGAGATCTCCTTCAGCTTCAGTGAGCCTTCAAGCCCCACATAGAAGTCGATTCCCCGGCCGATGAAGAAAGCGTTGCGTGTTGTTGCCAGATATTCGCGGGCAATCGCTTCGAATTCTTCTTTGCCGTCACAGAGGACCTCCATAGCATTGGCAACGATGCCAAGCTCCTGAACCAGGTTAAATGGCAGTCCAAGTCCTTTGCTCTTCGCTGTTACTTCTGCCAGGATGGCAAGAACAGCCAGCTGGGCAGTATATGCTTTTGTTGAAGCAACTGCAATTTCAGGACCTGCATGAAGAAGCAGCGTGTAATCAGCTTCACGGGAAAGGGTTGAACCCTGAACATTCGTGATGGTCAGTGCTTTGTAGCCCATCTCTTTAATGTTCACAAGCACGGCACGGCTGTCTGCTGTTTCACCGCTCTGTGAAATAAAGACGAATAGCGGCTTTTCTGACAGAAGCGGCATATTGTAGCCAAATTCGCTGGCAATATGGACTTCCACCGGAATCTTAGCCATTCTTTCGATGAACTGCTTGCCGACAAGGCCGGCATGATAAGAAGTACCAGCTGCGATGATGTAGATCCGGTCGCTTTCATTCATCGCATCAAGGATGTCCTGGTCGATGACCAATTCATCATTTGCATTCTGGTATTTCTGGATGATGCGGCGTGTCACAAGCGGCTGCTCATCAATTTCCTTCAGCATATAGTGAGGGTATGTGCCCTTTTCAATATCGCTTGCATCAAGCTCTGCTGTGTAGGGATTTCTGGCAATGATTTGGCCGTCCATATCCTGGATCATGACTTCGTTCTTTTTAACGATGACGATTTCTTTATCCATCAGCTCGACATACTGGTCTGTCACCTGAAGCATTGCCATTGCATCGCTCGCAACCACATTGAATGTGTCGCCAAGACCGACAAGAAGCGGGCTCTTGTTCTTCGCTACAAAGATCGTTTCATCATTCTGCTCATCAAGGAGCGCCAATGCATAAGAACCCTTCAGCAGGCGCAGTGTCTTGCGGAAAGCATCTTCTGTTGCTTCCCCTTCATTTACGAACAGCTCAATCAGCTGGACGATGACTTCTGTGTCCGTATCGCTCTGAAGCTCTACACCGCTCAGAAATTCGCGCTTCAGCTGGTCATAGTTTTCAATAACACCGTTGTGTACGAGTGTGAAGCGTCCGCCCGCACTCTGGTGGGGATGGGCATTCTTTTTGCTCGGTACACCATGAGTCGCCCAGCGCGTGTGTCCGATCCCGGTGTGGGCTTCCACATCTCCATCAACGATGCTGCGCAGGTCGGCAATGCGGCCTTTTTCCTTGAAAACATGAACACCGTTTTCGTTCATGACCGCGATCCCTGCTGAGTCATAGCCTCTATATTCAAGCTTTTCCAAGCCTTTTAATAATACTTCCTTTGAATCAGTGTTTCCGATATAACCTACAATTCCGCACATACTTCTGTGTCCTCCCTAATAAAGGGGGCAAGAAGCCTTTTTTAGAGGGCATACTTGCCCCCTTATCTCTAGTTTTTGTTTGTTCAGAAGCATATCCCTCTCTTTGTCCACCAAGTTGCCTTGATGCTTTAAAGAAGGATTTTCGGTTGTGCTTGCTCAACCGGGAGGCATCCGCCGAAAAATCGATAAACCTCCTCCTCGTCAACTAGCCCTCTCATGGCTAGTTCAGGCGCTTTAAAAGTATACCCTGACGACCCACCTTTCTATTATTGAATATGCTTTGCACAATGGTTTGCAAAAACAGGATAATCATACATCACTACGTGAGAATCCGTCAACTGATATCATAAAAAATACACATTTTCCCATGAAGCTTTGGGGCTCCATATAAAAAAATATGCATAGAGGCGCCAAAGCGTTCCTCTATGCATATCTTCCCTTCCATTACTCCTTTAAACCCATTTCCTCGCGGACAACAGCGGCTATGCGTTCCACATAGGCCTCACACTGCTCCTTTGTTGGCGCCTCAGCCATTACACGGACCAATGGCTCAGTGCCGGAAGGCCTGACAAGGATGCGTCCGTTTCCGTTCATTTCATTTTCAACCTCTGTAATCACGGCATGAACCTTATCGTTGTCTGTTACATGGTGCTTGTCTGTAACTTTAATGTTGACGAGCGTCTGCGGGAACTTCTTCATTTCATTCGCAAGCTCTGACAGCGGCTTCTTGGTCGCTTGCATGATATTGGCAAGCTGAAGGCCAGTCAAAAGTCCATCACCGGTTGTGTTGTAGTCAAGGAAGATAATATGGCCGGATTGCTCCCCGCCAAGGCTGTAGCCCTCTTTTTTCATTTCCTCCACCACATAGCGGTCTCCGACTGCAGTCTGGATGCTTTCAATGCCGTTTGCTTCAAGCCCTTTGTAGAAGCCCAGGTTGCTCATGACTGTGGATACAACTGTGTTATGCTTCAGACGGCCCTGCTCTTTCAGGTATTTTCCGCAGATATACATGATTTGATCTCCATCAACGATGTCGCCATTTTCGTCTACAGCAATCAAACGGTCTCCGTCGCCGTCAAAAGCAAATCCGGCATCTGCCCCTTTTTCCTTTACAAAGGCCGAAAGCGCTTCAGGATGCGTCGATCCTACGCCATCGTTTATGTTAAGACCGTTAGGGGATGCGCCCATTGTCGAAAGGTCGGCATCAAGGTCTGCAAACAAATGTGCTGCCAGTGAAGATGTAGCACCGTTCGCACAGTCAAGCGCAATATGTATGCCTGAGAAGTCTTCATCAACACTTTGCTTCAAATATTGAAGATATTTCTGTCCGCCTTCAAAATAATCATTCACCTGGCCAAGGTCTGCCCCTACCGGACGCGGAAGCTCATCTTCTGCCTTATCCATGAGAGCTTCAATTTCCAGCTCCTGATCATCTGAAAGCTTAAAGCCATCAGGCCCGAAGAATTTGATCCCATTATCAGCTACAGGGTTGTGGGAAGCTGAGATCATGACACCTGCCTGTGCACCAAGGGCTTTTGTCAGATACGCTACTCCAGGCGTTGAAATGACGCCGAGGCGCATAACTTCAGCTCCAATGGAAAGCAGTCCTGCTACAAGGGCTCCTTCCAGCATATGCCCTGATATGCGTGTATCGCGGCCGATCAATACTTTTGGGCGTTCCTCATTCTTTGTTAGCACATATCCGCCAAACCGGCCCAGTTTAAAAGCCAGCTCCGGGGTCAACTCACTGTTTGCAATCCCTCGTACTCCATCGGTACCGAAATATTTACCCATTAAAAATCGCTCCTTCTAACCATAGTGACATTATATTTAAGCTTCTTCATTCTTTTGAGTGATAGAAATCTTTACTGTTTCTCTTGATAGCTTCCAGCTTACATTATCGGGGCCAGTCACCTTTACAGGCACATTATGCTCCCCTTCTGACAGGCTGCTTGCATCAACGAATATATTGAAATCTGCAGAACCAAGGCCATTGACCACACTGACCGGCCCCTGGACAGACAGATTTGTTCTCCCTGATCCATCAGCGAAAGCAGCGGTATATCCTTCTGCTGCCCCAGTCAGGTCAATCGGAAGGTTCGAGAAGGTTTTGGTTTCATCCTTCTCTGTTTCTTCCGCAGGAGGAGTCGCCGTCTCAGCTTCATCTTCTTCTGCTTCTGAGCCGGCGTCCTCCTGATCTTCCTGGCTTTCAGCTGTCACATCCACGGAAGCCTCTACTGTCTTCGGATCGACAGATGTGATGCCGTCCGGGATGATGACCGGAAGGGTCTGAACACCATCTTTGGTGATCTTGCCCAGGTCAATCTCAACCCTAACTCTTTCCGTCTGGCCGAGCGCTTCTTCGCTTCCGGTGATTCTCGCCTCAGCTGTATCCAGATCAATACTGTTAAGCGTCACACCCGAAGGCAGTGAACCTTTCCGGACGACATCGATCGGCACGGTCTTAGCGAGGCTTTTCACAGACACGGTAACCTCTACCGTCTCTGGATCGACAGCTACATTCAGCTTATTCATATCCCTGTCGAGCACCCTGATGCTTGCAGCTCCTGTGACAGATTCCTCTATCGGACCTTTGACATCGAGAGCTGCCTTCACATAGCTGATGCGGTCGACTACGTCCTTGGCACCCGTTATTTTAACAGTTTCAGGCTTAACAGATGGTGCTCCGGATGTGAATCCGTCTCCAAGCAGGGACTGGTTGAATTCAGGCTCTACCTTGAACTCCTTCGTTACTTTCTCCTGGATAGAGACTGTAGCATATAACGGATCGACTGTTACATCGAGGCGATCCGAAATGTCCCTTACAAGGATCCGGACCTGCTTTTCGCCAACTTCAGCATCAGATAAATTTACATATACTTCAAAGTCCCGCTGCGTCTTGGCGATCTGGACATGGCTTTTCGGCCCTGACACCCTCACATCTACAGTATCCGGAACTCCGGTGACGACAAGATTATCGGTATCATAATAGGATTTGACCGGGACATCTTCAATAAGCTCAGTGTCCTGATCCCCGGGAACATTAACCTCGCCCGATTTGTCGGATCCATCATAGACAGCATCAAAAAGGAGCAAAGCCAGAACAAGGGCCACAGCTTTCATGAACCACCTGTTGTCCACCAGCTTATCAATCAGCTTATCCATTTTTCTTCCCCCTCCAATTCCAGCGGGCTGAAGAAGACTGTTTCGCCTTCTGGCTGACAATCAATTCATTGGATAGGAGCTCCTTGAATGCCTCAGAGCTCAGGCTTCTATGAAGCTCACCGTTTTTAGTCAGTGAGACGCTTCCCGTTTCTTCAGATACAACGATGGTAAGGCTGTCTGTGACCTCACTGATTCCCAGGGCGGCCCTGTGCCTTGTGCCAAGTTCCTTAGAAATGAACGGACTCTCAGACAGCGGCAGATAGCAGGCTGCAGCTTCCACACAGTTCCTCTGGATAATGACCGCCCCGTCATGAAGAGGTGTATTCGGGATGAAAATATTGATCAGGAGCTCTGATGATATTTTTGAATTCAGCTGAATGCCTGTTTCTATATAATCGCCCATCCCTGTTTCTCGCTCAATCGAAATCAGGGCGCCAATCCGGCGTTTAGCCATATAATCAACGGCCTTTGTAATGGAATCCACCATCTTTTCCTGTTCATTTTCTTCCTGGGAGCTGCTTCTCGAAAAGAATCTTCCCCTCCCCAGCTGCTCAAGCGCCCTCCGGAGCTCAGGCTGGAAGATGATGATAATGGCCAGGACCCCCCATAGCAGAACCTGTTCCATCATCCAGCCAAGTGTCTGCAGCTGGAATTTATCGCTGATCACCTTGACGATCAGAATGACAAAAATCCCTTTCAAGAGCTGTACGGCCTTGGTGCCCCTCACAATCATGATCAGTTTGTAGATGACGTACCAAACAAGGAGAATGTCAACAATATTAGCCAGGTATTTCAAAATTGAGAAATCTGCAAACGACATTATCCCTTCCTCCAAATATATTTTTCCAAAAAGCATAAGCTTTGTTTTCAATGTATGTAACTCACATATTATATCATAAATACTCTGAAAACCAATGATATGGACATGGGATATATTGCAAAGCTCTTGGCGTGCCTTCTCATTCATCTAAAAGAAAATCCCTGCCAAATGAATATCGGCTCAGCCGGATATTTCTAGTTTGACAGGGATTTGCTCTCTCTATTCAATCAGCCTGCTGCAGGCTCTTTTTCTTTCTCATCGAACACATTCACAAGATCTTTGCCAAGGCTCTTGATATGATACCAGAGCCACTCAAACACTTCATTCACTTCCTTGATATCACCAGTCACCTGGCCTGCAGAAGCCATATACTGCTCTCCATTGATGACGGTCACATCGCCATCGACCTGGCCTTCGATTTTTATCTTGCCATTGCGGACAATCACATCACCCTTGATTACTTCACCTTCCGGTACGATGACCGTGTCATTCTGGACGATCAGGTTCGGCTGTTTGGAGACCGAAAAATTATGGTCCTTATTCCAGGTGGAGACGACACTTCCCATCATAAGGATGAGGAACAGGGAAGCAGCAGTAAGCAGGGGATGATGCCTGAACCAACGCTGGAAGCCCACCTGCTTCTTTTCTTTTGGAAGCTTCGCCATCACACCAGCTGTGAAGCCTGACGGAGCTTGTATATGTGAAGTGCTTTGCACTAGTGCAATAGCTCTCTTTAATTCATGAAAATAAGAGCGGCATTCGTCGCAGCTGCTCAAATGCTCCCTTAATTGCTGTTCATGCTCGGCTGAGATCTCTTCATCTAGATACTCGTGCATATACTCGACAATCTCTGCTGGACATTTCAAAGTTCTCACCCTCTTAAAATGATAAGCTGAATTCATTTTTGCAAAAGAAGATGGCATAGCCATTCATCTCTACACATGACGCAGCTGCTTTCTTAAAGCTTCCCTGCCCCTGTGTATGCGGGTCTTAACCGTCCCGAGCGGCAGGTCCATAATCTCGCTTATTTCGTTGAGAGAAAGCTCCTCGATATATTTCAGCACAATTACTGACCTGTATTTTTCAGGAAGCTTGGAAATTTCGTTTTGAATGGTTTCCTGAAGCTCCAGGCTCTCTACATCTTCCTCGGGCAGTCTGGTATCCGCTGCAATCTGCGAATACATCGTCAATCCGTCCGTCCCGGCAACCTCCGCATCCAGAAAATAGTCGGGCTTTTTCTTCCTGATCCGGTCAATGCATAAATTGGTTGCGATTCTGTACAGCCAGGTGGAAAACTTCAGGTCGATATTAAAGCTTTGAATATTAACATATGCGCGCAGGAAAGCCTCCTGTGCAATATCCTCCGCCTCATGGCGGTTGCCGAGCATACGGAAACAAAGCTGGAACACCTTGTCTTTATAAATTTCCACAATTTCCCCAAAAGCATTCTGGTCGCCTTTTAATACCTGTTTGATCCTTTTCTTTACGATTGCTTCCATTTCTATTTACCTCCGCTCTAATGCGGCTATACGATATTACGGATCGATAGCGGAAAAGGTTTCGTTTTTTATATAAAATTTCTCAATAACTATTATTTTAACAAAAATTTACTTCTTCATGTTTAAAAAGTTTTAAATGGGGTATAAAGGGACTAATTAAGCTGAGGAAAAGGCAGGTTTTTTTGAATGGGCATTCAAGAACTGTTGCAGGATATTGAAAAGTGCCGCAAGGAAATGGTCCAACTGGCTTCCCGTACCTCTTTGTCCAGCCATCATGTAATTGAAGCCAGTACAAGGCTGGATTCATTGCTGAACAAATACAATCATCTGGTCAAAAAACGGTAACTTGAAAAATCAAGTTACCGTTTTTTGTTTCTTTCTTTAAAGGAGCTTTTCGCCGAAAAGCGATCCCATCAGCGCAACGGCTACAGATGCCGTCTTATTCTTGTCATCGAGGATCGGATTGACCTCCACGAACTCAGCGGAAGTGATCAGCTCCGCTTCTGCAAGCATTTCCATCGCCAGGTGGCTTTCACGGTAGCTGATGCCTCCTATGACTGGAGTCCCCACGCCTGGTGCATCGTTGGGATCCAGCCCGTCCAGATCCAATGATAAATGAACCCCATCAGTCCGGTCCCTCAGATACTCAATTGCTTCTTCCATCACTCTTGCCATCCCGAGCCTGTCAATCTCATGCATTGTATATACTTTGATGCCCTTCTCCTTCACAAGCTCTTTCTCACCCTCATCCAGGGCCCTTGCTCCGATGATGACGATGTTCTCAGGCTTTACCTTCGGTGAGTAGCCCCCAATCCCGGTCAGAAGCGGATGGCCGATGCCCAGCGAAGCTGCCAGCGGCATGCCATGGATATTCCCGGAAGGCGATGTTTCTGCTGTATTCAGATCTCCATGGGCATCATACCAGATGACGCCGAGGTTTTTATAGTGCCGCGACACACCTGCAAGCGTCCCGATGGCAATGCTGTGGTCCCCGCCTAACACAAGAGGGAATGAACCGCCCTTGATTACTTCATCAACCTTTTCTGCCAGCTGGCCGGTCTTATCTGCAATAAGCTCAAGATTCCTCAGATTGGTATCTGGATCTATCTCCACCTCCGGGCGTCCAATCGCTATATCACCCAGATCATGAATGTGCTCAAATAAAGATTTCAGACGTTCATTTACACCGGCATAGCGGATAGCACTTGGCCCCATATCAACACCTCGCCTCATTTGCCCAAGATCCATCGGCATCCCGATAATCGATAGTTTCTTCATCTCTCTATGTTCCTCCTTCACCCCTGTTCTGCTTTCATTTTAACCGCTTTCAAAGCAATGACTCAACTCGACAAAATCATGCATATATATGCGTACTTTTCTGAAAAATCAAAAGGATAAAAAGATAGAGGTAAATTCCTGGGGAATCGGCAGCATGAATTATAACGAAAATGGCATGATCACCCGCGGATAACACAAGCTGCTACAGATTTAGATTCGATGTTCATGTACAGCTGTTAGAAGTTATAACATTTTTAAACATAAAAAAACCTTAAACCCGGCAGAGTTTAAGGTAAGATGTATGTAGTAATGGTGGAGCCTAGCGGGATCGAACCGCTGACCTCCTGCGTGCAAAGCAGGCGCTCTCCCAGCTGAGCTAAGGCCCCGTATATTGGAGCGGAAGACGGGATTCGAACCCGCGACCCCCACCTTGGCAAGGTGATGTTCTACCACTGAACTACTTCCGCATTCATTAAGACAAACCTTAGGGTATAAAACCTAAGGCCTGCCCTGCTATGATGAGCCATGAAGGACTCGAACCTTCGACCCTCTGATTAAAAGTCAGATGCTCTACCGACTGAGCTAATGGCTCAAAAAATGGCTGGGCTAGCTGGATTCGAACCAACGCATGACGGAGTCAAAGTCCGTTGCCTTACCGCTTGGCTATAGCCCATTGATCAATGACCTGCCGGTCAAAATAAAAAGGACATTTATAAGATTGTCCAAATCTGCAGTTTTTATTCAAAATGGTGGAGGGGGACGGATTCGAACCGCCGAACCCGGAGGGAGCGGATTTACAGTCCGCCGCGTTTAGCCACTTCGCTACCCCTCCACATTCCATTACAGATAAGTAAAGGAAATGGTGCCGGCTAGAGGACTTGAACCCCCAACCTACTGATTACAAGTCAGTTGCTCTACCAATTGAGCTAAACCGGCAAATATGGTGGAGGATGACGGGATCGAACCGCCGACCCTCTGCTTGTAAGGCAGATGCTCTCCCAGCTGAGCTAATCCTCCAAATGGTGACCCCTACGGGATTCGAACCCGTGTTACCGCCGTGAAAGGGCGGTGTCTTAACCGCTTGACCAAGGGGCCTTGCTATTAATTTAAGAAATTATGATCTCTATAAGCTTCCAACCGGGCTCGAACCGGTGACCTCTTCCTTACCATGGAAGCACTCTACCTACTGAGCTATGGAAGCATTAGCCCAATACCTTAAGCGGTATTAAGGATGGCTCCGCAGGCAGGACTCGAACCTGCGACCGTTCGGTTAACAGCCGAATGCTCTACCACTGAGCTACTGCGGAATGTTTTTGTTTCGCCCGGCAGCGTCCTACTCTCACAGGGGGAGAGCCCCCAACTACCATCGGCGCTGAGAAGCTTAACTTCCGTGTTCGGTATGGGAACGGGTGTGACCTTCTCGCTATCGCCACCAGACTATTTTTCAAGACAAGTATTATTATATCATCTTGTTTTTGTTTTGCAAGGGATTTTTTTAAAAATTTCATTCCCTCAAAACTAGATAATGCAGAAGAAGAATTACAAAGCAATCAAATGTGGTTAAGTCCTCGATCTATTAGTATCTGTCAGCTCCACGTGTCACCACGCTTCCACCTCAGACCTATCAACCTGATCATCTTTCAGGGATCTTACTAGCTTGACGCTATGGGAAATCTCATCTCGAGGGGGGCTTCATGCTTAGATGCTTTCAGCACTTATCCCTTCCGCACATAGCTACCCAGCGATGCCTTTGGCAAGACAACTGGTACACCAGCGGTGCGTCCATCCCGGTCCTCTCGTACTAAGGACAGCTCCTCTCAAATTTCCTGCGCCCACGACGGATAGGGACCGAACTGTCTCACGACGTTCTGAACCCAGCTCGCGTACCGCTTTAATGGGCGAACAGCCCAACCCTTGGGACCGACTACAGCCCCAGGATGCGATGAGCCGACATCGAGGTGCCAAACCTCCCCGTCGATGTGGACTCTTGGGGGAGATAAGCCTGTTATCCCCGGGGTAGCTTTTATCCGTTGAGCGATGGCCCTTCCATGCGGAACCACCGGATCACTAAGCCCGACTTTCGTCCCTGCTCGACTTGTAGGTCTCGCAGTCAAGCTCCCTTGTGCCTTTACACTCTGCGAATGATTTCCAACCATTCTGAGGGAACCTTTGGGCGCCTCCGTTACTTTTTAGGAGGCGACCGCCCCAGTCAAACTGCCCGCCTGACACTGTCTCCCGCCCCGATCAGGGGCGCGGGTTAGAATTTCAATACAGCCAGGGTAGTATCCCACCAATGCCTCCACCGAAGCTGGCGCTCCGGCTTCAAAGGCTCCTACCTATCCTGTACAAGCTGTACCAAAATTCAATATCAGGCTGCAGTAAAGCTCCACGGGGTCTTTCCGTCCTGTCGCGGGTAACCTGCATCTTCACAGGTACTATAATTTCACCGAGTCTCTCGTTGAGACAGTGCCCAGATCGTTACGCCTTTCGTGCGGGTCGGAACTTACCCGACAAGGAATTTCGCTACCTTAGGACCGTTATAGTTACGGCCGCCGTTTACTGGGGCTTCGATTCAGAGCTTCGCTTGCGCTAACCCCTCCTCTTAACCTTCCAGCACCGGGCAGGCGTCAGCCCCTATACTTCGCCTTGCGGCTTCGCAGAGACCTGTGTTTTTGCTAAACAGTCGCCTGGGCCTATTCACTGCGGCTTTTCCGGGCTATTCACCCTAAAAAGCACCCCTTCTCCCGAAGTTACGGGGTCATTTTGCCGAGTTCCTTAACGAGAGTTCTCTCGCTCACCTTAGGATTCTCTCCTCGCCTACCTGTGTCGGTTTGCGGTACGGGCACCTTTTCCCTCGCTAGAGGCTTTTCTTGGCAGTGTGGAATCAGGAACTTCGGTACTAAATTTCCCTCGCCGTCACAGCTCAGCCTGATGCAAACGGGATTTGCCTCGTTTGCA
>NC_022524.1:105000-167500 GCF_000473245.1 Bacillus infantis NRRL B-14911 | reverse complement strand
CGCGCCTCAGCGTCAGTTACAGACCAGAAAGTCGCCTTCGCCACTGGTGTTCCTCCACATCTCTACGCATTTCACCGCTACACGTGGAATTCCACTTTCCTCTTCTGCACTCAAGTCCCCCAGTTTCCAATGACCCTCCACGGTTGAGCCGTGGGCTTTCACATCAGACTTAAGAGACCGCCTGCGCGCGCTTTACGCCCAATAATTCCGGACAACGCTTGCCACCTACGTATTACCGCGGCTGCTGGCACGTAGTTAGCCGTGGCTTTCTGGTCAGGTACCGTCAAGGTGCCGGCAGTTACTCCGGCACTTGTTCTTCCCTGACAACAGAGTTTTACGATCCGAAAACCTTCATCACTCACGCGGCGTTGCTCCGTCAGACTTTCGTCCATTGCGGAAGATTCCCTACTGCTGCCTCCCGTAGGAGTCTGGGCCGTGTCTCAGTCCCAGTGTGGCCGATCACCCTCTCAGGTCGGCTACGCATCGTTGCCTTGGTGAGCCGTTACCTCACCAACTAGCTAATGCGCCGCGGGCCCATCTGTAAGTGATAGCCGAAACCATCTTTCAGCATAACCTCATGAGAGGCTGTGCATTATCCGGTATTAGCTCCGGTTTCCCGAAGTTATCCCAGTCTTACAGGCAGGTTGCCCACGTGTTACTCACCCGTCCGCCGCTGACTTCAGGGAGCAAGCTCCCATCCGTCCGCTCGACTTGCATGTATTAGGCACGCCGCCAGCGTTCGTCCTGAGCCAGGATCAAACTCTCCATATAAGAGTAAGATTTAGCTCTGATAAAAAATTAAGATTAACGTTGACGTTTTTGTTCGTTCAGTTTTCAAAGAACAATCTCTGCCGCTCAGGAGCGACTTTATTAATTTAACACAGCGCAGATAACTTGTCAACAACTTTTCTTAAGTTTGTTTTGCGTCATCAGCGACGCTTATTAATATACCAAGATAATATTAAGAAGTCAACAATATATCCAAAAAAAATTAAAGTTCCTTCAGCTGCGGCGCAGGCATATATTTAATGCACTCATTCTCAGGGGCGATCCGCTTAAACAGGGAAAACAAAATCTTATACCTTTCCCCCATTGCTCTTTTCACTATATGGTCAATCCGTTCATCTTTCAGATCAAAGAGAATCTCATCCATCTCTCTCTTAATCAAGTATTCCATCTCTTTCAATTCCCTTTCATTGATCAGCATTCCAAGCATTGTATCGCTCCTTGTCTTTTAAGGTTCTTGTAGTATTTTCCATTACCCTGTTTTTTATGAAACGAACAGAAAATAAATCAAAATTTTGGCGGAAAAATCATTTAAGTCATATTTGCTTTTTGTGTTCATAAAAATAAGACAAGGATTCTTTGTGGACGAGGTGATTGGATGAACTTTTTTTATGTGGTAAACGGAAAGGCCATTAAACAGGGGCTGCTTATCATGATTGCCTCCTTCTTTACTGCCTGGTTTTTGTATATGGAGAATATTATTCACATGCCAGTTTTCTCGGCAAATGATGGACCAAAGGCGATTTACAAAGGAGAGAAGGATGCTGCCCTGACATTTAACATAGGCTGGGGTGATGAAAAAGCCGAACCCATACTCGATGTTCTGAAGAAGCAAAACGTCAAGGCTGCAACTTTCTTCTTATCCGGTTCTTGGGCGGAGAGGCATCCGGAGCTGGTTGCACGCATTGTTAAAGAAGGGTATGAGATTGGAATGCTTGGCTATGATTATAAGGATTATACAGATCTGGAAGAAAGCAAAATCCGCCAGGACCTTGCCAAAGGGCAGGAAGCTTTCAAGAAGCTGAATGTAAAGGATATTAAGCTGGTAAGGGCGCCAACTGGCCATTTTGATCAAAAGACACTGAATGTGGCAGAAAAGATGGGCTATACGGTTGTACACTGGAGCATCGACTCAAAAGATTGGACTAATCCGGGCGTTGAGAGGATTGCAGAAAATGCTGCCAAGGCCGGGAAAGGAGATATCATTCTCCTGCATGCCTCCGATTCGGCCAAACAAACGGCCAAAGCTCTCCCTGCCATTATAGGCAATTATAAAGACAAAGGCCTAAAACTGGTTTCAGTATCTGAAATGATGGCAAACGCAAGCACGAAATCAAATGAGATAAAATAATACAGCAAAAAAGACGGGCCTGTAGTCAGCGGCCCGCCTTTTTGTATGTCCGGATCATTTTGCAGCCTTGATGGCTTCCCTCTTTTTCATTGAGCTTTCATTCAGCTTATGCAGGATCAAAAGCTGATAGGCATTGCAGATAAGCAGAGGGAAAAGCATGAGATATACCCAGCTTTCTTCATTTACCCTCAGTGCAGGTGTCCACTCCACACTGGTTACCACCACCATGAAGAACAGTGCAGGGATGAATGCCCCTTTGTTTGTCTGCCTTGCCTTTAGGAATGCTGCCGCCAGCCCCGCTGCCAATACGATTAGCGCCAGGGCAATATAAGGTCCATAGCTTTCCCCGTTTTCAGCAAAGTTGCTGTATCTTAAGTATACAAGGTCGAATAAGGCGAATAATATAAGGACAACCTGTACGCCATTCCATAAAGACCTGAAAATACCTAATCCAAACCGGTGTACGGTTAAATATGCGAAAAAGCCCATTTGGCTCAAGATGCTGAAAATCAAGCCCACTCCTGCTAGCCAAAATAATACAGAGATGATTTCAAGAACTTCAAAATCAGCAAATAACGGCTGATATTCTTCCCACCTGACAATAAATCCTGTGATACCGGTTGCAATTGCACCCAAAAGCAGAGTGGACAAAAACAACCTTACCCAATTACGGCTGGTCATTATATATTAAGCCTCCATAGCGATAGTCATTCACCTATATGATTGTACCAACCAAAGTATGAAAAATCTAGGCATTACTCGCCAAACGAATAATATTTGCCCCAAATCACCATTCTAAGGTTAGGGACAATCCTGAAAGGAGCTTTCAATCATGTACAAAATATTCCGGCTCCTCCCACTTATCCTCCTCCTTGCCGTTTCGGGCTGCGGCCAGGCTGCCGAATCAGGCAGCGGCCAAATGGACTATGATCAGACAAAGAAAATGATTGTCGATATATTAAAGACCGATGATGGCAAGAAGGCGCTGCAGGAATTGATGGGAGACGAAAAGCTAAAACAGCAGCTTGTAATGGACCAGGCAATGGTTTCCGATACGATTGAGAGGACCTTAACATCTGATAAAGGGACTGAATTCTGGAAAAAATCTTTTGAGGATCCTAAATTTGCCGAAAGCATGGCAAAAAGTATGGAAAAAGAAAATGAAAAGCTTTTAAAAGATCTGATGAAAGATCCCGAATATCGAAAAATGATGGTGGAAGTCCTGAAAGATCCTGAATTAGAGAAAGAAGTCACAACCATTTTAAAAAGCAACGAATACAGGGAGCATCTCCAGAAGGTGATGACTGAGACTTTCGAAAGCCCTATATACAAAGCCAAGATACAGGATATGATCATCAAGGCTACAGAAGAAGTGAAGAGCGGCGGCAAAGAAAGCGAAGGCGGCGGATCCGGTGAAAGCGGCGGAGGCGGCGGAGAAGGCGGGGACAGCGGAGGAGGTTCCTGATCCTCTATCTCATTGTAAAAATGCCTCAGGCGAAGATTCGCCTGAGGCACTTTTTTATACTGATTGAATGACTTTTTCCGCAATGTCTGTATAAATTTTACCAAGCCTGTGATCTTTATCATAAATGGATGGCGCAAAGTCTGCATCATTCCAGTCCGGCTGCGCCAAAGGCAGCTGCCCTAAAACATTTGTTCTTAGCTCATCAGCAAGCTTATCCCCGCCGCCGTGGCCAAAGACATATTCTTTCTCGCCAGTCAGCTTACTTTCGAAGAAGGCCATGTTTTCAATTACACCGACAATTTCATGCTCGGTTCTCAACGCCATTGCACCTGCGCGCGCAGCAACAAAAGCTGCTGTCGGATGCGGAGTGGTGACGATGATCTCTTTGCAGGAAGGAAGCATCGTATGAAGATCCAGCGCCACATCCCCTGTTCCAGGAGGAAGGTCAAGCAGCAGATAATCCAGCTCGCCCCAATCCACTTCATTGAAGAAGCTGTTCAGCATTTTGCCAAGCATCGGCCCCCTCCAGATGATTGGTGCATTATCTTCAACAAAAAAGCCCATGGATATGACTTTCACCCCAAAGCGTTCAACCGGGATGATCCGCCCTTCCCTGACAACCGGGCGCTTTGTGATGCCCATCATATCAGGAACACTGAACCCATAGATATCTGCATCGACCAGTCCGACCTTTTTCCCGAGGCGCGCCAATGATACAGCAAGGTTGACTGACACAGTGGACTTTCCGACACCGCCTTTACCGCTGGCGATCGCAATAAATTTGGTTTTGCTGTCTTCTGATAAAAGCCCTTTATCCTCTTTTTCCGGAGAACGGTGCTTGGCCAATTCCTCCGCAGGCAGCTCGCTAAAGCGAAGGCCCACAGAGTCTGCACCATTCTTCTTAAGCAATTCCACAATCTGCGTCTGCAGCTGAAGCTGTTCCGCTGTCCCTGTTTTCGCAACAGCAATCTTTACACTCACGTGATTCTTCTCTGGCTTCACACTAACTTCCTGGATCGCATTCAGTTCACCCAGTGTTTTATGTATGAACGGTTCCTTCACATCACCCAAAAGCTCCCTCACTCTTTGCTCTGTCAACATCTATATGCACCTGCCCTTTAAGTCGTTTTAAACTTAGTATAGTATAACATAGCCCGAAAAGCGGAGGCGACTGTTCTGTTCCGACAAGCACAAGACGGGAAAGGAGGCGAGGCTGCCTTTTGCTTTCTTGGCTTATGAATTGAGGGGCAAGGAGCTGGAGCAGAGTGGAGGATTTTCTATAGAACGCAGCCTGCCTTTTGCACATTCAATACATCACAAATGCTCGCCATGCCCCTCATGCATCGTTGAGACCCATTCTATACATAAGCCTGCTCTCACCTGCCCTCTCTTGCATCGATTAGCCACCTTCTTATACCTAGCCCGGCACATGCCTGCCATGCAATCCCCCTATCGGTACACGATCAACAACTCCCATAACTCTCCTCGCCAGCCGGTTAAAGTAAAAACACCCTCCCCAGTCTCATTTTCTCCATAAAAAAAGAGCATCCCACAGGATGCCCCTTTATTCTGGCTCCACCAGCTCTTCTTCATTCGTAAAGTAGCGCAATACTCCATTATAGATAGAGGCTGCCACTTTTTCCTGGTAGTCATCTGTTTTTAGCCTGGCTTTTTCTCCCGGATTGGAGAGGAAGCCGATTTCGACCAGTGCGCCAGGCTTTTTAGCGTATTTCATGATATACACATGGCTGATCGGCTTGGCTCTTCTTTCTGTGTTCTCCAGGTTTCTGCGAAGCTCATCCTGAATGAATTTGGCTGCTTCAGCATTTTCCTTAATCTGCGGGGCATAGAAGGTCTGTGCACCGCTCCAGCGGGCAGATGGAATGGAATTCAGGTGGATGCTCAGGAAAAAGTCGGCCTCGGATTCATTAATCAGCTTAAGCCGCTGCTTAAGGTCCTCCACCTTCCTCCTGCTGTATCCCTTTGTACCCTCCGGAGCCAGGTCACGGTCATCCTCCCTGGTCATAATGACAAGCGCTCCCTGCTCTTGCAGGTAGTCTCTGATCTTTAATGAGACGTTCAATGCGATATCCTTTTCTAAAGCATCTGAATCTCCGGCTCCGCCATCTGGTCCGCCATGTCCTGGATCCAGGAGGATGATTTCTCCTGTGAGCGGCAAATTCCATGACTTCCAGGAGTTATTTTCGAGAAAATCGTATCGAAAGATTAAAAATAAGATTATAAGTCCGGCCGCAAAAGCAGCCATCTGCAATTTTCGCTTCATCGTCCTAACCCATCCCTCCGCTTGTCCTCATTCATATATATGGGACAAGGGAAGGGGTTAGAACATTTTTAAAGAGATCAATGAAGTCTCAGCTTATGGCGCCGCTGGCCCTTTTGAAAGCCCTCCATCCACCAATGGCGCACATAATGCTCACAGGTGCCAGCCAGTGACTCGTTCGCAGCCGCTTCTTCACCGCTCCCCCAGTAAAGAAGGAAATTATAGAGCGTATCAACAAAATGCTTTTCCTCGCTCCTGCATCTTTCGAGGACCTGTTCAACGCCTTCTCCATAATAGCCGAACCGGCTGAAATGGGCCCCAAGGAGGTAGGCTTCGATTGCGACATCATAACAGGCCTCCTCCACTCCTGTATTCATCAGGAGCCCCGACGTAAACCTTATACTTCCAAAATGCCCTTTCACACTTTCCTTCAGAGATTTTATCGAAATGTCCTTTAGGACCGTTTTTTCATATTTGATCTGCTTTTCACGTTGTTTATCTGTAAAGGTTGTAATCACACTCACAGCTTTCTTCACCCCTTAAAGATAGTCTTCATCCGCCCAATGGGTGTCATTCAAGAAAGCACTGGCAATTTTGACAGAGAATAAAGCGGATGAAGGCCACCCATTTTTCAAAAGCTATTGGTGACTCTTTGCAAAGACAGACAGCAAAAAAGACCCCCAGACGTAAGCCTGGGAGCCTTTGATAGAGTAATGATTAACGCTTTGAGAACTGAGGAGCACGACGAGCACCTTTAAGACCGTATTTCTTACGCTCTTTCATACGTGCGTCACGAGTCAATAGTCCAGCGCGCTTTAATGTTGGACGGAATTCTGGATCAGCTTGAAGCAATGCACGAGCGATGCCGTGACGGATTGCGCCAGCTTGGCCAGTGTATCCACCGCCATTAACGTTTACCAGGATATCGTAGCTGTTTAGTGTTTCAGTAGCAACAAGCGGCTGCTTAACTACTTCACGCAAAGCTGCGAATGGGATGTAGCTTTCGATCTCACGACCATTGATGATGATTTTGCCATCGCCAGGAACTAAACGAACACGGGCAACGGAGCTTTTACGACGACCAGTACCGATATATTGAACTTGTGCCAAGATAATAACCTCCCTTTAAAAATTATCCACGAAGTTCGTAAACTTCAGGTTGTTGTGCTTGGTGCGGATGTTCGCTGCCAGCATATACGTGTAATTTTTTGAACATTTGACGGCCAAGTGAATTCTTTGGAAGCATGCCTTTGATAGCAAGCTCAAGCATTTTCACAGGGTAGTTTGTACGCATCTCAAGAGCAGTTCTTGTTTTAAGACCGCCTGGGTGCATTGTGTGACGGTAATAGATCTTGTCAGTAAGCTTCTTACCAGTCAGTTCGATTTTCTCAGCGTTGATGATGATCACATTGTCACCAGTGTCAACGTGCGGTGTGAAAGTTGGTTTATTTTTGCCGCGCAGGACTGCTGCTACTTCACTTGCAAGGCGACCTAGAGTCTTGCCTTCAGCGTCAACAACATACCATTTACGCTCGATATTGTTTGCGTTAGCCATAAACGTACGCATGGGTTTCCCTCCTAAATAATCAATCATATTCATGTTCTTTGATTTCGTATATTATCACACAGATAAGTTCCGGGGCTTATTTGTGGGGTTAAAATACATACCATATTATGATATATCCTATATAGTACAATGTCAAGGGAATGTTACGCCAGGTTTAGTTGTTTTGAAAAAAATAATTTTTTCCTTTTTCCCTTTAATAGAATACCTTCCATAGATACAACCCCTCGGCAGGAGCTGTCTTGCCAGCCAGGCTCCTGTCCCTGCCTGAAATGACTTCCGGGAAGCTCCCCGGATCTCTCGTTCCTGCTCCTGCTTCGAGGAGCGTGCCTGTCAGGATGCGGACCATATTATATAAGAAGCCGCTGCCCGTAAAATGGAGCTCCAGCATCTCCCCTGCCTCCTCGACATGAACCTTCCGGATTTCCCTTACTTTGTCCTCCACATCTGTCCTGGAGGCGCAGAAGCTTGAGAAGTCATGGGTGCCGAGAAGATGTTCCGCAGCTTCCCTCATCGCTCGGATATCAAGGGGGTGAGGATAGTGATAGCTATAGTGCCGCTCAAACGGGCTTCGAATTTTCCCTCTGTAAATAAAGTAGCGATATTCTTTCCCGCATGCATCAAAGCGGGCATGAAAGCCTTCAGCGGCCTTCTCAGTGCTCTCCACAGCGATGTCCTTCGGCAAGAGGGAGTTCAGGGCTGTCACCCATCTGTCCTCAGGAATGGCGAGCGGCGAGTCAAAGTGGATGACCTGCCCTCTCGCATGCACCCCGGCGTCTGTCCTGCCTGAAGCAAAGATCTTCACCGGGTTTCCTTTATGGATTTTGGCCAGTGCCCTTTCCACTTCAAGCTGCACAGTCCGCTTTCCCGGCTGCACCTGGTATCCGGAGAACTGTGAGCCGTCATAGGCAATCTTGCATTTGAATCTTTGCATTTTTACACCCCATTATGTGCGGAATACAGCAAGCAGTGCCGCAACTGCCAGGAGCAGGAGCAGCATAAGGGTGTCCCTTGTGCTCCAGTTCAGCTGCCGGTATTTCGTTCTGCCTTCCCCTCCGCGGTAGCCTCTTGCCTCCATAGCGGTGGCGAGCTCCTCAGCGCGTTTGAACGAGCTGACGAATAAAGGGATCAGCAGCGGAATGATCGACTTTACACGGTCCTTGATCGGTCCGCCTGAAAAATCGACTCCCCTGGCAGTCTGCGCCTTCATGATCTTATCTGTTTCCTGCATGAGGGTCGGGATGAAGCGAAGCGAAATCGACATCATCAGAGCCAGCTCATGGACAGGGAACTTCACCTTGTTCAAAGGACCCAGCAGGCTTTCCAGCCCATCGGTAATTTCAATGGGGGTCGTTGTCAGGGTTAATAGCGACGTCATCATGATCAGCAGGAAAAAGCGCATAGAGATGAACAGACCCTGCTTCAGGCCTTCTTCATAAATTTTCAGCCATCCAAGGTCGAGGATGACCTCTCCGCCCTTTGTCATGAATACATGCAGCAGCAGGGTGAAAAGCACAAGCCACAGCACCGGCCGCAGCCCCATATAAATGAACCTCGCAGGGACCCTGGATGAACGGACCATCATCAGCGTGTAGACAGTGAGAATGGCATAAGTCAGGATATTATTGGCTAAAAAAACGACACAAACAAATAAAAAGATAATGGCAAGCTTCGCACGGGGATCCATCCGGTGAAGGACGGAGTCGGCAGGCACATAGCGGCCAAAAATCATTTTCTCCATCATTTGGCCTCACCCCGCTTCACTGCGCCTGCTATCGCATCTGTCAGCTGCTCCATCGTCAGGCAGGTCATTCCGAGCTTCAATCCGAATGCCTTCTCGAACTTCTGCTGAAATTTTACAACCTCCGGTACATCCAGGCCGAGCTCAAGAAGTCCTGCCGGATCCGCAAAGATTTCTACCGGAACGCCTTTTCTGTATACCTCGCCTTTATGCATGATCACAATCTGATCGGCGTAGGCGGCAGCGTCCTCCATGCTGTGGGTCACCAGGATAGTGGAAAGGCCTCTTTCCTTATGGAGCGAATAGAACATCTCCATGATCTCTTTCCGCCCGCGCGGGTCCAGGCCAGCTGTCGGTTCATCCAAAACGATTACATCAGGGTTCATGGCAAGCACACCGGCAATGGCCACTCTCCGCATTTGGCCACCGGATAGATCAAAAGGAGACTTCTCAAGAACCGACTCGGTCAAGCCGACCTGAATGATTGCCTTTCTTGCCCTTTCCTTAGCCTCGGCCTCACTGACGCCAAAATTCATCGGGCCGAAGCAGATATCCTTTTCGACTGTTTCTTCGAAAAGCTGGTGCTCTGGGAACTGAAAGACAATCCCGACCTTTTGGCGGACCGCCTTTAGGTTTTTCTCCTTTTTCCCTGCAGTAATTTCCCTGTCCCCTATTTTGACACTGCCTTTTGTCGGCTTTAACAGGGCATTCAAATGCTGAAGGACAGTAGACTTGCCTGAACCGGTATGGCCGATTAGGGCGAGATATGTGCCTGATGGGATATCAATTGATACATCCTGGATGGCCAGCCGCTCAAATGGTGTGTTTATCTGGTATCTATGCTCTACATTTTGGAGTAAGATGTCCATAGCTTTTCCACCAACTCTTCTTCTGTTAAATAAAATTTTGGGATGGCCAGCCCTTTTTCACGCAGTGCCTTGCTCATTTTTACCGGGAATGGAATGTCCAGGCCGAGCTTTACAAGCTCCTCATCCATCTGGAAAATTTCCTCCGGTGTGCCTTCCCTGTATAATTGCCCCTGGTTCATGACGATGATCCGATCTGCCTTGGCCGCTTCTTCAAGATCATGGGTGATGGAGATAACCGTCATCCTGTGCTCGCTCTTTAACTCTCTTACCGTCTGCAGGACCTCTTCTCTTCCGCGGGGGTCCAGCATGCTTGTAGCTTCATCCAGTATGATCAGCGACGGCCGCAGGGCGATAACCCCTGCAATGGCGACTCTTTGTTTCTGGCCGCCTGAAAGATGGTGCGGCTCTTGATCTAGAAATTGGCCCATATTGACCATCTCTAATGAGGAACTCACTCTTTCTTTCATCTCTTCCTGCGGGACTCCATTGTTTTCTAAACCAAAAGCCACATCATCCTGCACCGTTGTTCCGACAAACTGGTTATCGGGATTCTGGAACACCATCCCTACAGCCCTTCTGACGTCCCAGACGGTCTCTTCTGTCAGTTCAGTCCCCTTCACCAGGATCCTGCCTTCCTGGGCATACTGCAGCCCATTTAAGAGCTTGGCCAATGTAGACTTGCCTGATCCGTTGTGGCCGACAATGGCAAGCCATTCCCCTTCCTGTATGTTAAAGGAAACGTTTCTTAAGGCATACTGGCTGCCGGCATCATATTGAAAAGAAATGTTTTCTAATTGAACAAGTGGATTTGACATAGGGATCCTCCTCTCTGCTCTTCTTGCAGCTGCATAAACAGCCTTGACTTCACTGCTTCAGCGCCTGTCATTTTAAAGTGGGATGAGGCATTACATCATTATCTCCCGGAAATAAAAATAACTCGCCTTTTGGCGAGCCTGATTTGCAGAAGACATTGAATTATTAGCTGAAGTCAGATGGCTGCCGGCACATATGCGCTTGTGTCGTTAATTGCATCAAAGCTCAATAATCGCTTTAGCTGCCTCTCTAATCTGTGCTCTCTGCCAAAAAACCTGAAACTTATAAAAAAGCCTGCACCTCATTCCGGCTGCAGAATATTTACATTCTGTGCGCATAAAACAGTTCCGGAAGAGGTGCATGAGCTAGACGAGACAAGTCCGGGATGCCTATACTGCATCCGTCAGTATGGAACTTGCACTGAGAGGCCCGAGATTCAGGCGCAGCGGAATCTTGCTCATCGTAACGCTCTTGTTTGGCTTGAATATAAGGCTTATGAAGAAAATGGAAGATAAGCCTTTTACAGAAAAAGGGCAAAGAACAAGTTCATGATAAACTGTCCAGCGCCCTTGTTGTCTGCTGCAGCAATTATACTAACTCGATGATAACCATTGGTGCTCCGTCTCCACGACGAGGCCCAAGCTTCATGATTCGAGTGTATCCACCTTGGCGCTCTTCATAACGAGTTGCGATGTCGCTGAATAACTTTTGTACTGCATCTTGGTTTGTCTCAGCATTAGCTACCTCATTGCGAATGAATGCAGCTGCTTGACGGCGAGCATGCAGGTCTCCGCGCTTGCCTAAAGTGATCATTTTCTCAACAACTGAACGCAGCTCTTTCGCACGAGCTTCAGTTGTTTCGATGCGCTCACTGATGATTAAGTCTGTAGCTAAGTCACGTAGCATAGCTTTACGTTGAGCACTAGTGCGTCCTAACTTTCTGTATCCCATGAAAGTTTCCCTCCTTTGTTGAAGTGATCAGTCGGTGATAGACCTAAGAGTGATAGATCCTAAGATCAGTCATCCTTGCGTAAGCCTAATCCCAGCTCTTCTAATTTATGTTTTACCTCTTCAAGAGATTTTCTGCCAAGGTTGCGGACTTTCATCATATCCTCTTCGGTCTTGTTGGCCAATTCCTGAACAGTATTGATGCCTGCGCGCTTTAAGCAGTTATATGAACGGACTGAAAGATCGAGTTCTTCAATGGTCATTTCAAGAACTTTTTCCTTTTGGTCCTCTTCTTTCTCAACCATGATTTCAGCATTTTGCGCTTCGTCAGTAAGGCCGACAAAGATATTCAAATGCTCAGTTAAAATCTTCGCTCCAAGAGCAACCGCATCTTGTGGACCAGTGCTTCCATCAGTCCAAACATCGAATGTTAACTTATCATAGTTAGTCATTTGCCCGACGCGTGTATTTTCTACCTGGTAGGAAATACGCGATACTGGAGTGTAGATGGAATCGATAGGAATGACACCGATTGGTTGATCTTCTCGCTTGTTTTGATCAGCTGGTGTATAACCGCGTCCTCTTTTGGCAGTCAAGCGCATGCGCAAGTGCCCATTGGACCCAAGGGTAGCAATATGAAGATCCGGATTGAGGATCTCGACATCACTGTCATGCGTTACGTCAGCTGCAGTAACCGCACCTTCACCTTGAATATCAATTTCCAGCGTCTTTTCATCATCAGAATAGATTTTAAGAGCCAGTTTTTTAATATTTAAGATTACAGATGTTACATCTTCTACGACGCCTTCAATTGTTGAGAACTCATGAAGTACCCCATCAATTTGAATAGATGTGACAGCGGCACCAGGGAGTGAGGATAAAAGGATACGACGTAAGGAGTTACCCAAAGTAGTACCATACCCACGCTCAAGCGGCTCTACGACGAACTTTCCATACTTGGCATCATCGCTGATCTCAACCGTTTCGATTTTTGGTTTTTCTATTTCGATCATCAAAATATACCCTCCTTCAAAACGTCGAAACCCCGGCTAGCTTCTGCCTGCCGAAATTCCCCCATGTATACGTTCCCGTTTGTGCACAACAACTGGAATAAAGTTTCTGTATAACGGAAAATTGTATCATAACCCATTATAGACAAGGATACAAATTCTATACAGAAAAAATTATACGCGGCGACGTTTTGGCGGGCGGCATCCGTTATGAGGAACCGGAGTAACATCTCTGATAGCCGTTACTTCTAGACCAGCAGCCTGAAGGGCACGAATGGCAGCTTCACGTCCTGCACCAGGTCCTTTAACAGTAACTTCAAGAGTTTTCATACCATGTTCCATAGATGTCTTCGCTGCAGTTTCAGCAGCCATTTGAGCAGCAAATGGAGTAGATTTACGAGAACCTCTGAATCCAAGAGCTCCAGCACTTGACCAAGAAAGAGCGTTACCATGAACGTCTGTGATTGTTACGATAGTGTTATTGAATGTTGAACGGATGTGGGCGATACCACTTTCAATATTCTTTTTAACACGGCGTTTGCGTGTATTAGTTTTACGAGCCATTGTATATTACCTCCTTTACCGATTATTTCTTCTTGTTAGCTACAGTCTTACGAGGACCTTTACGTGTACGGGCATTGTTCTTAGTGTTCTGTCCGCGTACAGGAAGGCCACGACGGTGACGAAGACCGCGGTAAGAACCGATTTCCATAAGACGCTTGATGTTGAGTGAAACTTCACGGCGAAGGTCACCTTCAACTTTGAGTCTGTCGATTACTTCACGGATTTTGTTAAGCTCATCTTCTGTAAGGTCGCGAACGCGAGTGTCTTCAGAAACACCAGCTTCAGCCAAAACCTTTTGAGCAGTATTTTTACCGATACCATAAATGTAAGTCAATGAGATTACTACACGTTTTTCACGTGGAATATCTACACCAGCAATACGTGCCATTCTATGCGCACCTCCTTGTTATTAGCCTTGTTTTTGTTTATGCTTAGGGTTTTCACAGATAACCATAACTTTACCACGTCTGCGGATAACTTTGCACTTTTCGCAGATCGGCTTAACTGATGGTCTTACTTTCATTATCCTAACCTCCTTGATATTACGGAGTGCAATCAGTCTATTTGAAGCGGTAAGTGATTCTTCCGCGAGTCAAGTCATATGGTGAAAGCTCAACTGTTACTTTATCTCCTGGCAGGATGCGGATGAAGTGCATGCGGATCTTGCCGGAAACATGAGCCAAAACAGTATGACCGTTTTCCAATTCTACCTTAAACATAGCATTTGGCAAAGTTTCAATAACTGTGCCTTCTATTTCGATTACATCGTCTTTCGCCATCGAACATGTCTCCCTTCTTCTTTTCAGAATCTCACCTATTCATACGCTGCTTACGCAAAACGTAATTTTCCCTTCATTGCACGGCCGGTTTCATTTATGCTGCACTCGATTTCCGGAGAAACATAATCAGTCAGCTCCAGATGCCGGACGCTCTTCAGCAGCGGATTGCCTGACTTTCGTCTGGCCCCTTCGGCTATAGAGACAAACCGTCCATCTATCAACCTTATAATTATATCATATTCGCCGTCATCCCGCCCATTTTTAATCAAAACAATTTGACCAGAGATCAAATTGATCTTGTCAGGGCCGCAGACCATTTTCAGAATGAGCCTATGCAATCACCTGCACATCAAGCTTTAGTGAGGATTTCATAGCCTGTTTCAGTAATGGCAATGGTATGTTCAAAATGCGCACACATGCTGCCATCCACTGTAACGACTGTCCAGTCATCAGCCAAGGTTCTTACATACCTGCTTCCGGCATTGACCATCGGCTCGATGCACAGTACCATCCCCGGCTTAAGCACCGGCCCTTTATTAGGCGGACCGTAGTGAGGGATTTGCGGTTCCTCATGTAAGTCTTGCCCGATTCCGTGGCCAACATACTCACGCACAATGGAAAAACCGTTTGCTTCCGCATACGTCTGAATCGCATGAGAGATGTTCGATAAACGTACATCCGGCTTTGACTCTTTAAGCCCTTCATACAATGACTGCTCTGTGACATCCAGCAGCTGCCGGACTTGTCTGTCAACAGTGCCTACAGGGTAGGTCCAGGCGGAATCGCCATGGTAGCCATTATATTCAGCACCTATATCGATGCTGATAATGTCGCCTTCGTTAAGCACCCGATCCCCGGGAATCCCGTGCACAAGTTCATTGTTCACAGATGCACAGATGCTGCCACGGAAACCATTATAACCTTTAAAAGATGGAATTGCATCATGTTTACGTATAAACGCCTCGGCAATTGTATCCAGCTCTCCGGTTGTAATGCCCGGTGCAACATGCTTCTGCAGCTCCTGGTGAGTCAGGGCAACAATACGCCCGGCTTCACGCATGATTTCAATTTCACGCGGTGTTTTGCAGATGATCATTAAAGCAGGCCTCCGAGGAGCGCATCAAGATCAGTGAACACCTTGGAAATTTCCTGCTGCCCATCAATATTGCGCAGATACCCTTTTGTTTCATAGAAATCAAGAAGAGGCTTAGTCTGCTTAATGTTGACATCAAGTCTGTTTTTAACAGTTTCGGCGTTATCATCAGCACGCTGATAAAGTTCGCCGCCGCACCGGTCGCATTCGTCTGCCTTTGCCGGGGGATTGAATACCAAGTGGTAAGTTGCCCCGCAGTTCTTGCAGATGCGTCTGCCAGTCAGGCGCTCCATTAAAATGCTTTGGTCAACATCAATGTTGATGACATAATCAATCTTTTTATCCAGTTCTGAAAGAATGTCTTCAAGGGCATCAGCCTGGGCAACCGTTCTTGGGAAGCCATCAAGCAAAAAGCCTTTATTGCAATCTTCCTTGCTTAACCTTTCGCGGACTATGCCGATTGTCACCTGGTCAGGGACAAGCTCGCCTTTATCCATGAAAGATTTAGCTTCTAAACCTAGTTCCGTGCCTTCTTTTATAGCTGCACGAAACATATCTCCTGTTGAGATATGAGGGATGCCGTACTTCTCGACAATTTTCTCGGCTTGCGTACCTTTGCCGGCACCTGGGAGCCCCATCAATACTAAATTCACAAGATTTCCCCCTCAGTCTCTAATAAGGTTAATGGGAACTAAAAGTTCCCAAAACCGAATTATTTTATGAAACCTTTATAGTGACGCTTAACCATTTGGGCTTCAAGCTGCTTCATTGTTTCGAGCGCAACACCCACAACAATCAGAAGGCTTGTTCCGCCAATCTGGGCTGATTGCGGCAGTCCGGCGAAATTGATGAAGAAAACCGGAAGGATCGCAATGGCAGTCAAGAAAAGCGCACCGACAAATGTCAAACGATATAAGACACGAGTCAGATATTCCTGAGTGTTTTTACCTGGGCGTATACCCGGGATATAGCCGCCTTGCTTTTTCAAGTTGTCGGCAACCTGCTCCGGATTAACCTGGATAAAAGCATAGAAATACGTAAAGGCAATGATCAATGCACTATACACGATCATACCAATTGGGTGGGTATAGTCGAACACTCTTTGAATCCACATCGTCACATCATTCTGCTCGAAGAAAGAAGCAATCGTTCTTGGCGTTACGATGAACGAGACTGCAAAGATGACTGGAATAACTCCGGCAGCATTCACCTTTAAAGGCAAATGAGTTGATTGTCCGCCCGCAGGATTGCCTCCTGTGGCCATACGCTTAGCGTATTGGATCGGAATTTTCCTTAATGCCTGCTGGATGAAGATCGTTCCAACAATGATCGCAATGACTGCAACCAGGATCAGGACTACTGTAACAATGCTAAGGAAAAGCTGCTCACCTGCATCTTCAATTTTCTGGGCGTAAATCTGGTTGACCGTGGAAGGTATGGCCGCTACGATACCAGCAAATATGATGATGGAAATGCCGTTTCCGACACCTTTAGATGTGATCTGCTCTCCAAGCCACATTAAGAAGGCTGTTCCTGCAGTCAGTACAGTGGCAATCAGAAGATAAGTTCCGATGCCCGGATTTTCAATCAGCATGCCGCCAGCCATGTTATTAAAGCCGTAGGACATACCCAGCGCCTGGATGAAACCAAGCACGATTGTAAAGTAACGGGTGAATTGAGCCAGCTTACGGCGTCCCACTTCCCCTTGCTTTGACCATTCAGTAAACTTCGGGACTACGTCCATCTGCAATAGCTGAATGATGATCGAAGCCGTAATATACGGCATGATTCCCATTGCAAGGATAGAGAAGTTGAGAAGCGCTCCTCCGCCGAATGTATTCAGGATTCCAAATACACTCAAGTCATCCTGTGCTTTTAACAGATCAGCATTCACATGCGGTACAGGAATGAATGTACCGATGCGGAATATGATCAGCATTAAAAGGGTGAATAGGATCTTTCGTCTTATATCACCCACGCGCATAAAATTGGAGATTGTCTGAAACATTAGATCACCTCTGTTTGACCGCCGGCAGCTTCAATAGCTTCCTTTGCAGCAGAGGAGAATTTATGAGCTTTAACAGTAAGCTTTTTCTCTACTTTGCCTTTAGCAAGAACTTTCACTCCTGCTTTTTCGTTGCTTACGACTCCTGTTTCGATAAGAAGTTCTGGTGTAACTTCTGTTCCGTCTTCAAAACGGTTAAGTGCATCAAGGTTAACAACTGCATATTCTTTGCGGTTGATGTTTGTGAAACCGCGCTTAGGCAAGCGTCGGAATAAAGGTGTTTGACCACCTTCGAAACCAAGACGTACACCGCCGCCTGAACGTGCGTTTTGACCTTTATGACCTTTACCAGCAGTTTTACCATTGCCTGAACCGATACCGCGACCTTTGCGCTTGCGTTCTTGACGAGAACCCTCTGCAGGTTTTAATTCATGAAGTTTCATTTTGGCACCTCCTTATTGAAAAAATCGAACTTATTTCTCAGAGACCTTTACAAGGTGAGCAACCTTGTTGATCATGCCGCGGATAGCAGCATTATCCTGGTGCTCAACTGTTTGGTTCATCTTACGTAATCCTAGAGCTTTAACTGTTTCGCGCTGGTCTTGAGGACGACCAATCACGCTGCGAGTGAGGGTAACTTCTAGTTTATTCGCCATTTGATTTCCCTCCTTATCCTAACAGTTCTTCTACTGATTTACCGCGTAACTTAGCTACGTCTTCAGCACGTTTTAAGTTATTTAGTCCTTCAAGAGTTGCGCGAACCATGTTGATTGGTGTGTTTGTGCCTAATGACTTAGACAGGATATCAGCTACACCAGCCAATTCAAGAACCGCACGAACCGGACCACCAGCGATAACTCCAGTACCTTCAGAAGCAGGCTTCAAAAGGATTTCGCCAGCACCGAAATGACCGATGATTTGGTGTGGAATAGTTGTTCCAACCATAGGTACTTCGATAAGGTTTTTCTTAGCATCTTCAATTGCTTTGCGGATCGCATCCGGAACTTCCTGGGCTTTACCAGTTCCAAAGCCTACATGTCCGTTCTTATCGCCTACTACTACAAGAGCAGTAAAACGGAAGCGACGTCCACCTTTAACAACTTTCGCTACACGATTGATTGTAACTACGCGTTCTTCAAGTTCAAGTTTGTTTGGGTCAATACGAAGCATCTTTATGTGTCCCTCCTTCTATTAAAATTCTAAGCCGTTTTCACGAGCAGCATCTGCTAATGCTTTAACACGTCCGTGATACAGGTAGCCTCCGCGGTCAAAAACAACAGCTTTAACACCTTTTTCAACAGCGCGCTTAGCAACTAGTTCTCCAACCTTAACAGCAGCATCTGTGTTTCCTGTAGCAGTAAGTTCAACTTCCTTATCAAGTGTTGAAGCACTTGCAACAGTCACTTTGTTCACATCATCGATCAGCTGAGCATAGATATGCTTGTTAGAGCGGAACACGTTTAAACGAGGACGAGCTTCAGTACCGCTAAGTTTAGCACGCACGCGGGCATGTCTTTTTTTGCGGACTTGATTTTTATCAGCCTTCGTAATCATTTAGGTCACTCCTTTCGTTTGCCTATGCGGCATTACTTACCTGTTTTACCTTCTTTACGACGCACATATTCGCCTTCGTAGCGGATACCTTTACCTTTGTAAGGCTCTGGAGGACGAACGTCACGAATGTTAGCAGCAAGTGCACCAACACGTTCTTTGCTTGTGCCTTTTACGATAACCTTCGTGTTAGAAGGCACTTCGATTTCGATTCCTTCTTCAGGAACGATTTCAACAGGGTGAGAGTAGCCAACGTTCAGGATCAGGTTTTTCCCCTGCTTTTGAGCACGGTAACCGACACCGATAAGCTCAAGGCCTCTTTCAAATCCTTTAGAAACACCTTCAACCATGTTTGCGATCAGGGCGCGAGTAGTTCCGTGCAGTGCGCGGTGCTCTTTCGCTTCTGATGGACGGGAAACATTAATGATGTTCTCTTCCACGCTGATTGCCATATCAGGGCTGAATGAACGAGTCAATTCGCCTTTAGGGCCTTTAACTGTCACATTGTTATTATCTACAGTGATTGTAACTCCACTTGGAATTTCAATTGGTTTTTTACCTACGCGAGACATTTATTGCACCTCCATTCTTGAGAAACTCTATTACCAAACGTATGCTAATACTTCTCCGCCAGTTTGCTTAGCGCGGGCTTCTTTATCTGTAAGAACTCCTTGAGAAGTAGATACTAATGCGATTCCTAGACCGTTTAACACGCGAGGAACTTCGTTTGATTTTGCATATACACGAAGACCAGGCTTACTGATGCGCTTAAGACCAGTGATAACGCGCTCGTTGTTTGCACCGTATTTAAGGAAAATGCGGATGATGCCTTGTTTATTGTCTTCGATAAACTCTACATCACGAACGAAACCTTCACGCTTAAGGATTTCAGCGATTTCTTTCTTGATATTAGAAGCAGGAACCTCTAATTTTTCGTGACGTACCATATTCGCATTACGGATGCGTGTAAGCAAATCTGCAATTGGATCTGTCATGACCATTGTTTTTACCTCCTTCCCAGACTTTGGGTTTTACCAGCTAGCTTTTTTCACACCAGGAATTTGTCCTTTGTATGCTAATTCACGGAAACAGATACGGCAAAGCTTAAATTTACGGTATACGGAATGTGGACGCCCGCAGCGTTCGCAGCGAGTGTATTCTTGTACCGGATATTTAGGCGTGCGTTTTTGTTTCGCAATCATTGACTTTTTAGCCACGTTGTCGCCTCCCTCTATTTAGCGATTACTTTTGGAATGGCATTCCAAATTGAGTTAAAAGTTCACGAGCTTCTTCATCTGTGTTAGCTGTAGTAACGATAACGATATCCATACCACGAACTTTGCTTACTTTATCGTAATCAATCTCAGGGAAGATTAACTGTTCTTTCACACCAAGAGTGTAGTTGCCACGGCCGTCAAAGGATTTCTTTGAGATCCCGCGGAAGTCACGTACACGTGGAAGAGATACAGATACTAATTTATCAAAAAACTCGTACATGCGCTCTCCGCGCAGAGTAACTTTAGCACCGATAGGCATGCCTTCACGAAGACGGAACCCAGCGATTGATTTTTTAGCACGGGTTACAACCGGCTTTTGGCCGCTGATAACCGCAAGCTCTTCAACAGCATTGTCAAGCGACTTTGCGTTTGCAACAGCATCGCCGACACCCATGTTGATAACGATTTTTTCAAGCTTTGGTACTTGCATGATTGATTCGTAGTTAAACTTGCTCATAAGAGCAGGTGTAATTTCATTTGAAAACTTCTCTTTTAGGCGGTTCATTCTTGTACCTCCCTTCTTCAATTACTTATTTATCTAGAACTTCACCGGATTTTTTCGCAACGCGAACTTTCTTGCCATCAACCTCTTTGTAACCAACACGTGTCGGGTTACCTGACTTAGGATCGATTGGCATCACGTTTGATACATGAATAGGTGCTTCTTGGCTGATGATTCCGCCTTGCGGATTCACTTGGGATGGCTTAGAGTGCTTCTTTACTACGTTCACACCTTCAACAAGCACACGGCTTTGTTTTGGGAAAGCAGCAAGGATCACACCTGATTTGCCTTTATCCTTACCAGAAATGACCATGACTTTGTCACCTTTTTTTACATGCATCTGTCGCACCTCCTTAAAGGCAATTTGTTTGAATTATAGTACTTCTGGAGCTAGTGATACGATTTTCATAAAGTTGCTGTCGCGCAATTCACGTGCAACTGGGCCAAAGATACGAGTTCCGCGTGGACCCTTATCGTCACGGATAATTACACATGCGTTTTCATCAAAACGGATGTAAGTACCGTCATCACGGCGGACACCGCGCTTAGTTCTAACGATAACTGCTTTAACGACGTCACCTTTTTTAACAACGCCACCTGGTGTTGCTTGTTTTACAGTACAAACGATAACATCACCGATATTAGCTGTTTTGCGGCCAGAGCCACCAAGGACTTTAATTGTCAGTACTTCACGAGCACCTGAGTTGTCAGCAACTTTCAAACGTGATTCTTGTTGAATCATGCGTGTAACCTCCCTTCGGGATGAAGCTTATTCCGAACCATTAGATTATAACTGCTTTTTCTACTACTTCTACAAGACGGAAGCGTTTAGTCGCAGAAAGTGGACGAGTTTCCATAATACGAACCACATCGCCAATTTTTGCTTCGTTTTGCTCGTCATGAGCTTTAAACTTTTTAGAGTACTTAACGCGCTTACCATAGAGCGTGTGCTTTTTGTATGTTTCTACAAGAACAGTGACTGTTTTGTCCATCTTGTCGGAAACAACGCGTCCAGTGTAAACCTTGCGTTGGTTACGTTCACTCATTGTGCGAACCTCCTATCAATTATCGATTGTTAACGCCGATCTCTCTCTCACGAATAACAGTTTTCATGCGAGCAATCGCTTTGCGTACTTCACGAATGCGAGCTGTATTTTCAAGTTGTCCAGTCGCCAATTGAAAGCGCAGGTTGAATAGCTCTTCTTTTAAAGATTTTACTTTTTGTTCTATTTCAGCAGTGGTAAGGTCACGAATTTCATTAGCTTTCATTTGATTCACCACCAATTTCTTCTCGTTTTACAAACTTGCACTTTACAGGAAGTTTGTGTGATGCAAGACGTAATGCTTCACGAGCTACCTCTTCAGATACGCCGGCAATTTCAAACATGATTTTCCCTGGCTTAACTACTGCTACCCATCCTTCAGGAGCACCTTTACCAGAACCCATTCGGACTTCTAGAGGCTTTGCAGTGTAAGGCTTGTGAGGGAAGATGTTGATCCATACTTTACCGCCACGTTTCATGTAACGAGTCATCGCGATACGGGCAGATTCAATCTGACGGTTAGTGATCCAAGAAGCCTCAAGAGCTTGAAGGCCAAATTCACCGAAGTTCACTTCAGTACCGCCTTTTGATTGTCCACGCATTTTTCCGCGGTGTACACGGCGATACTTAACGCGTTTTGGCAATAACATATTATTTGCCTCCTTCCTCAGTTTTCTTCTTTGTAGGAAGCACCTCTCCACGATAGATCCATACTTTAACGCCTAATTTACCGTATGTTGTGTCTGCTTCTGCAGTAGCATAGTCGATATCAGCACGAAGTGTATGAAGTGGAACAGTACCTTCGCTGTAAGATTCAGAACGAGCGATATCAGCACCGCCAAGACGGCCAGATACCATTGTTTTGATACCTTTAGCGCCAGCGCGCATTGCACGTTGGATAACTTGCTTTTGAGCACGACGGAAAGATACGCGGTTTTCCAATTGACGAGCAATGTTTTCCGCAACTAATTTCGCGTCGATGTCTGCTTTTTTGATTTCAAGAATGTTGATGTGAACACGTTTGCCAGTAAGTGAGTTAAGAGCTTTACGAAGAGCTTCAACTTCAGAACCGCCTTTACCGATAACCATACCAGGCTTAGCAGTGTGGATAGTGATGTTTAAACGGTTAGCTGCACGCTCGATCTCAACTTTAGAAAGTGATGCATCGCTTAAACGCTTCGTAATGTACTCACGCACTTTAAGGTCTTCGTGTAAAAGTTCAGCATAGTCTTTGCCTGCGAACCATTTTGACTCCCAATCACGGATGACACCGATTCGCAAACCGACTGGATTTACTTTTTGACCCACTGATTATCCCTCCTTCTTTTCTGATAAAACGATAGTAATATGACTAGTACGTTTGTTGATTGCACTTGCACGGCCCATAGCACGCGGACGGAAACGCTTCAAAGTTGGTCCCTCGTCAACGAATACTTGAGATACTACTAAATTGTTTACGTCCATTTCGTAGTTATGCTCAGCATTTGCCAATGCGGATTTCAATAATTTTTCAACGACAGGAGAAGCTGCTTTTGGCGTATGGTTTAAGATAGCCACCGCTTCACCTACTTGCTTACCTCGAATTAAATCTACGACTAAACGAGCTTTACGAGGAGCAATACGAACTGTTCTTGCAACAGCTTTAGCTTGCATCAGGATGCCCTCCTCTCATTAACGTCTTGTTTTCTTATCATCATTGCCATGGCCTTTGTAAGTACGAGATGGAGCGAATTCTCCAAGCTTGTGCCCTACCATGTCTTCTGTCACATATACAGGTACATGTTTACGACCATCATAAACTGCGATAGTGTGACCAATGAATTGCGGGAAGATCGTAGAACGGCGTGACCAAGTCTTTACCACTTGCTTGCCTTCGTTTTCATTTAACTTTTCGATCTTTGTCATTAAATGCTCATCAACAAAAGGTCCTTTTTTTAAGCTGCGACCCATGATTGAACCTCCCTTCGTGATCGTTCTACGGTTCTCTTGTGGAACCGTAGCTCAATCCCGTTATTTTTTACGACGACGTACGATAAACTTGTCGGATTTGCTCTTCTTCTTGCGTGTTTTGGCACCAAGAGTTGGTTTGCCCCAAGGAGACATTGGTGATTTACGTCCGATAGGAGCGCGACCTTCACCACCACCGTGCGGGTGATCATTCGGGTTCATTACAGAACCACGGACAGTTGGGCGCTTGCCTAACCAGCGTGAACGACCGGCTTTACCGATGTTGATCAGTTCGTGCTGCTCGTTGCCCACTTGACCTACTGTAGCGCGGCAAGTAGCAAGAATCATGCGAACTTCACCAGAGTTTAAACGAACAAGAACATATTTGCCTTCTTTACCCAATACTTGAGCAGAAGTACCTGCTGAACGTACAAGCTGTCCGCCTTTGCCAGGTTTCAGTTCGATGTTGTGGATAACAGTACCCACTGGAATATTTGCAAGTGGAAGTGCGTTACCCACTTTGATGTCAGCTTCAGGTCCAGACATTACTTCAGTGCCCACTGAAAGGTTCTTAGGAGCAAGGATGTAACGCTTTTCTCCATCCACGTAGTTGATTAGTGCGATGTTGGCTGAACGGTTTGGATCATATTCGATCGTAGCAACGCGTCCTGGAATGCCATCTTTATCACGTTTGAAATCGATGATACGATATTGACGTTTGTGTCCGCCGCCTTGGTGACGAACTGTTAACTTACCTTGGTTGTTACGGCCGCCTTTACGCTTTAAAGGAGCTAATAGTGACTTTTCCGGTTTGTCTGTAGTGATCTCAGCAAAGTCAGAAGTAGTCATGCCGCGACGACCGTTGGAGGTAGGTTTATACTTTTTAATCGCCATTTCGTTTCCCTCCTCTTCTAGTTATGGTTATTAGACTTCAAAGAATTCGATTTCTTTGCTGTCTGCAGTTAGTTTTACGATAGCTTTACGGCGTTTGTTTGTATAGCCGCCGAATTTACCCATGCGCTTGAACTTACCTTTGTAGTTCATGATGTTTACTTTCTCAACTTTTACGCCAAAGATTTCTTCGATAGAATCTTTAACTTGTGTTTTGTTAGCTCTAACATCAACTTCAAAAGTATACTTTTTGTCAGCCATCAGGTCAGTAGAACGTTCAGTGATAACGGGGCGCTTAATGATATCGCGTGCATCCATTATGCAAGCACCTCCTCTACTTTTTCAACCGCTGCTTTAGTCATGATAAGCTTATCATGGCTTAGAACATCCAAAACATTGACGCCTGTTGCAGTTACAACAGTCACTCCAGGGATATTGCGCGCAGACAATGCTACGTTCTCATCAAGATCAGCTGTTACGATAAGAGCTTTCTTATCAACAGACAGTCCAGTAAGGACACCCTTGAAGTCTTTTGTTTTAGGAGTTTCTAAAGCAAGGTTTTCTAATACTAGAATGTTTTCTTCTGCCACTTTAGAAGATAGTGCAGATTTGATTGCTAAACGGCGTACCTTTTTAGGCAGCTTATAGCTGTAGCTGCGTGGAGTAGGACCGAATACTGTACCGCCTCCGCGCCATTGTGGTGAACGGATGGAACCTTGACGAGCGCGTCCAGTTCCTTTTTGGCGCCATGGCTTGCGTCCGCCGCCGGCTACTTCAGAACGAATTTTAGTTTTATGAGTTCCTTGACGTAAAGAAGCTCTTTGCATTACAACAGCTTCGAATAGTACGTGGTTGTTAGGCTCAATACCGAAGATGGTTTCATTTAGTTCGATTTCTCCAACTTGTGAACCAGCTTGGTTTAACAATGCTACTTTAGGCATTCTATTTCCTCCTTTCTGACTGGATTAATTATGCTTTAACCGCAGTTTTGATTTTTAGAAGAGCTTTCTTCGCTCCAGGTACGTTTCCTTTGATCAGAAGCAGGTTGCGTTCTGCATCAATTTTAACGATTTCCAGGTTTTGAACAGTGATCTGGTCTCCGCCCATGCGTCCTGGCAATGCTTTACCTTTGAATACACGGTTAGGAGCTACAGGTCCCATTGAACCAGGGCGACGGTGGTAGCGTGAACCGTGTGACATAGGTCCGCGTGATTGTCCGTGGCGCTTGATAGAGCCTTGGAAACCTTTACCTTTAGAGATTCCTGTTACATCAACAGTATCGCCTTCTGCGAAAATATCTACTTTGACTTCTTGACCAACTTCATATGCTGCTAAGTCAACTCCGCGGAATTCGCGAACGAAGCGCTTAGGAGCAGTATCAGCTTTCGCGACATGTCCTTGTTCAGGTTTGTTGGAAAGCTTTTCGCGCTTATCTTCAAAGCCAAGCTGGATCGCTTCATATCCGTCAGTGTCGACAGATTTCACTTGAAGAACAACGTTTCCTGTAGCTTCTACAACAGTTACCGGGATAAGGTCGCCATTTTCAGCAAATACTTGAGTCATACCGATCTTTCTTCCTAAGATTCCTTTGGTCATTAGTCACACCTCCTGAGAATTTAATAATTTATTTCATTATAATTTGATTTCGATATCTACACCTGATGGCAGGTCTAAGCGCATCAGTGAATCAACTGTTTGTGGAGTTGGGTTGATGATGTCGATCAGACGCTTATGCGTACGCATTTCGAACTGCTCACGTGAATCTTTGTACTTATGGACCGCACGCAGGATTGTATAAATTGACTTTTCAGTCGGCAATGGGATCGGGCCGGACACAGCCGCACCAGAACGCTTTGCAGTTTCAACAATCTTTTCAGCAGACTGATCAAGGATCCTGTGATCATACGCTTTTAAACGGATACGAATTTTTTGTTTTGCCATTATTTTCCCTCCTTTTCGCCTATATTGATATAGACATTCTCCGTGAAAATTTCCCACACACTCGCCATGGCAAAGCGGCCGGGTGTGTCAGCAACCTTTCACTTCATCGCAGTCAAAGACCAACATTGTCTATTATACAGAAACCATTTAAGAATTGCAACATGAAATGTTATATTCTTTTATGTTTCGCACACTTTTACTATTATAGCGGGTATATCGCAGGTTTTCAAGGGGATTGGAAGAAGTCTAACAATTCACTGTGCCTGATGTATATTTATATATTGAAACTAAAAAAGCCTGCTGTCACTCATGCTGGACCCGTTACTGTTTCCTCTCTCTTCTTAAGCAGCGCAACCTGTTTCTTCTATACTATAGAGCAGTTTTGCATGGGCAGACATCAAGGGCATCACCATCCAGCATTCCGATAAATAAACGATTACCCCCTGGTATTGTTACGCAACAGAAATTCAAGCTTGAAACGCAAGCTTCTATCTATGTTCTTCTGGAGCCAGCTTCCACTCACGGCAGGTTGAAAGCAACCCTCATGTATGAAAGACCTAAGGTTAGTTCGGAGATAAAAGCAAAAAAGAAGCAGATGGAATTGATCCATCTGCTTCTTTATATATCAATCAGAGATTACTCAGTGATTGTAGCAACAACGCCAGCGCCTACAGTACGTCCACCCTCACGGATAGAGAACTTAGTACCTTCTTCGATAGCGATTGGAGCGATAAGCTCAACAGTCATTTCGATGTTGTCGCCAGGCATAACCATTTCTACACCTTCAGGAAGGTTGCAGATACCAGTTACATCAGTTGTACGGAAGTAGAACTGAGGGCGGTAGTTAGTGAAGAATGGAGTGTGACGTCCACCTTCTTCTTTAGATAGAACGTAAACTTCAGCTTTGAATTTTACGTGTGGAGTGATTGAGCCTGGCTTAGCCAAAACTTGACCACGCTGGATGTCTTCACGTGCTACACCACGAAGAAGGGCACCGATGTTGTCTCCAGCTTCTGCAAAGTCAAGAAGCTTACGGAACATTTCAACACCTGTTACAGTTGTTGATTTTGGCTCTTCAGTAAGACCGATGATTTCGATTACGTCACCGACTTTAACTTGTCCACGCTCAACACGTCCTGTAGCAACAGTACCACGGCCAGTGATTGAGAATACATCCTCAACAGGCATCATGAATGGCTTGTCAGTGTCACGTGTTGGAGTTGGGATGTACTCGTCAACTGCAGCCATAAGCTCGTTGATTTTCTCTTCCCAAGCAGCGTCACCTTCAAGAGCTTTAAGAGCAGAACCTTTGATTACAGGAATGTCATCACCAGGGAACTCATACTCAGAAAGAAGGTCACGGATTTCCATTTCTACTAGTTCAAGAAGCTCTTCGTCGTCAACCATGTCACACTTGTTCATGAATACAACAAGGTAAGGTACACCTACTTGACGAGAAAGAAGGATGTGCTCACGAGTTTGTGGCATTGGGCCGTCAGAAGCAGATACTACTAGGATACCGCCGTCCATTTGAGCAGCACCAGTGATCATGTTTTTAACATAGTCAGCGTGTCCTGGGCAGTCAACGTGCGCATAGTGACGGTTAGGAGTTTCGTACTCAACGTGTGCAGTAGAGATTGTGATTCCACGCTCTCTTTCTTCTGGAGCACCGTCGATTTGATCGTAAGCGCGTGCTTCAGCTCCGCCAGACTTAGCAAGAACTGTAGTGATAGCAGCTGTTAGAGTTGTTTTTCCGTGGTCAACGTGACCAATTGTACCAATATTAACGTGGGGTTTTGAACGGTCGAATTTAGCTTTACCCATTAGGAAAATCCTCCTTTAATTTTAAAAAGTTAAGTATTTTTAGAGCTGCTGACAGGCAAGCCGATCAGCAGCTTGGTTCTACAATAGTAGTTATACTTGATTATAAAGGTAAAATCAATTATTCACCTTTATTTTTTTTGATGATTTCTTCAGAAATCGACTTCGGTACTTCTTCATAGTGGTCAAAGTGCATGGAGAATACTCCACGGCCTTGTGTGCTTGAACGCAGGGAAGTTGCATATCCGAACATTTCAGACAGCGGAACCATTGCACGGACAACTTGAGCATTGCCGCGGGCATCCATACCTTCTACACGTCCACGACGGGAAGTGACGTTACCCATGATATCTCCCAGATATTCTTCTGGAATGATAACTTCTATCCTCATGACTGGCTCAAGGATAACAGGGTTACATTTAGAAGCAGCGTTTTTCAGTGCCATTGAAGCGGCAATTTTAAACGCCATTTCTGATGAATCGACATCATGGTAAGATCCATCGAACAGTCTTGCTTTAATATCAACTAGCGGATATCCAGCAAGAACACCTCTGTCAAGGGAATCTTCCAGTCCAGCTTGAACAGCCGGGATGTATTCACGTGGAACAACACCGCCGACGATGCCGTTTTCAAATTCAAAGCCTTTACCTTCTTCGTTTGGAGAGAATTCAATCCAAACGTGTCCGAATTGTCCGCGTCCACCAGATTGGCGTGCGAATTTACCTTCAACCTTAGCTGAAGCACGGAAAGTTTCACGGTATGCAACCTGAGGCGCACCAACGTTTGCTTCCACTTTAAATTCACGTTTCATACGGTCAACAAGGATATCAAGGTGAAGTTCACCCATACCCGCGATGATAACCTGTCCAGTTTCCTGGTCAGTATGCGCACGGAATGTAGGATCTTCTTCCTGAAGCTTTTGAAGAGCAGTTGTCATTTTGTCCTGGTCAGCCTTTGACTTAGGCTCGATGGACAATTGGATAACCGGCTCAGGGAATTCCATGGACTCAAGGATTACAAGGTTCTTCTCATCACAGAGAGTGTCACCTGTAGTAGTATCCTTAAGACCTACGGCAGCAGCAATGTCCCCTGCGTATACTTGAGAGATCTCTTCACGGGAGTTGGCGTGCATCTGCAGGATACGTCCTACACGCTCACGCTTGCCTTTAGTAGAGTTCTGTACGTATGAACCTGAGCTCAATGTACCAGAGTATACACGGAAGAATGTAAGCTTACCGACATAAGGGTCAGTCATAACTTTAAATGCAAGAGCTGAGAATGGCTCTTCGTCACTTGAAGGACGAGTAACTTCTTCTTCAGAATCCGGAAGAGTACCTTTGATTGCAGGTACGTCCAGTGGAGACGGAAGATAGTCGATTACTGCATCAAGCATTTTCTGAACACCTTTGTTTTTGAACGCTGATCCACAGATTACAGGATAGAATTCAACGTTTACAGTACCTTTACGAATAGCTGCTTTCAGCTCGTCGTTAGTGATTTCTTCACCGCCAAGGTATTTCTCCATTAATTCTTCATCAAGCTCTGCTACCGCTTCAATCAGCTTTTCACGGTATTCTTCAGCTTGCGCCTTGTATTCCTCAGGGATTTCACGGTCTTCGATGTCTGTTCCAAGGTCGTTGCCGTAGAAAGTCGCTTTCATCTCGATCAGGTCGATGATTCCTTCGAACTGGTCTTCAGCACCGATTGGCAGCTGGATAGCTGCTGCATTGGCTTGCAGACGATCGTGGAGTGTACCGAGTGAGTAAAGGAAATCTGCACCCAGCTTATCCATTTTGTTTACGAATACCACACGTGGTACACCGTAAGTAGTAGCCTGGCGCCAAACTGTTTCAGTCTGAGGCTCAACCCCTGATTGTGCATCAAGGACTGCTACTGCACCATCAAGTACACGAAGTGAACGCTCAACTTCAACTGTGAAGTCTACGTGTCCTGGTGTATCGATGATGTTTACACGGTGGCCCTTCCACTGTGCAGTTGTTGCTGCAGAAGTGATTGTGATACCGCGTTCCTGCTCCTGTTCCATCCAGTCCATCTGTGAAGCACCTTCATGTGTTTCACCGATTTTGTGGATACGGCCAGTGTAGTAAAGTACGCGCTCAGTCGTAGTTGTTTTACCGGCATCGATGTGGGCCATGATGCCGATATTACGAGTATTATCCAAGGAGAACTCTCTTGCCATTGGGTCTTTCTCCTTCCTAGTAAATGTAATAGTTTGTTTGTGGGTTCAATCCTACCAGCGGTAGTGAGCGAATGCTTTGTTAGCTTCAGCCATTTTATGAGTATCTTCACGCTTCTTCACAGATGAACCTGTGTTGTTGGCAGCGTCAAGGATTTCGTTAGCCAAACGCTCTTCCATTGTTTTCTCACCGCGAAGACGAGAATAGTTAACCAACCAGCGAAGACCAAGAGTCGTACGGCGGTCTGGGCGCACCTCAACTGGTACTTGATAGTTTGCACCACCTACACGGCGCGCTCTTACTTCAAGAACCGGCATGATGTTCTTAAGTGCTTGATCAAACACTTCCATTGGCTCTTTTCCGCTGCGCTCGCTGATGATATCAAATGCTGAATAAAGAATAGCTTGAGATTTACCTCTCTTGCCATCAACCATCATTTTGTTGATAAGACGGCTAACTAGCTTTGAATTGTAAATCGGATCTGGTAATACGTCTCTTTTTGCTACAGGACCTTTACGTGGCATGTAATTTCCTCCTTTCGAAAAAACTGAATATTATTTGTGGTCAATCATTATTTTTTAGCTGCTTTAGGACGCTTAGTACCGTATTTAGAACGGCCTTGCATACGGTTGTTAACACCGGCAGTGTCAAGCGCGCCGCGCACGATGTGGTAACGTACCCCTGGTAAGTCCTTTACTCGTCCGCCGCGGATTAATACTACGCTGTGCTCTTGAAGGTTGTGTCCGATACCAGGAATGTAGGCAGTAACCTCGATTCCGTTAGTCAAGCGTACACGAGCATATTTACGCAACGCTGAGTTTGGTTTCTTCGGAGTCATTGTACCAACACGAGTACATACACCGCGTTTCTGTGGAGATGATACGTTAGTTTGTGCTTTTTTGAAGCTGTTGTAACCTTTGTTAAGCGCAGGTGATTTTGACTTTTCCTCTTTTGTCTTACGAGGCTTGCGCACTAATTGGTTAATTGTAGGCATGATTTTTCCTCCCTTCGTCTTTTGTGTAAGCCCACACATCCAGGTGGTTCATTTTGTTGCAAAAACAAAGTCCTTGCAGATCTTCATCTACAAAAACAGTTTTTAAATAGATATTGCAACAGCTGCCGCACCTACGTCGATTCCGCAGGCCTTTCCCAATGATTTCATCGAGCCGGCCCGGGTGACCGGAACTTTATATTCAAGCGCCGCATTGATCACTTTTTCAACAGCTCTATGGTCTGCATCTTCTGCGATCAGCACTTCGCTGATTGTTCCTGATTTCAGAGCTTTTACTGTTTGCTTTGTTCCTACTATAATATTTCTTGCCTGCAATACTTTATCATAAGACATGATATATCCTCCAAAGTATCCGGTAAATAGGAGCACCTTTGCTATAGTACCATCGCACAAGAATATTGTCAACATCACGGCAAATATTTTTTTAGATTCATGCATATTTCCATTTAGTCTATCTATGAACCTGTGCGTCCTCCTGTTTTGCTATTACTATAAAATGCGGTGCCTCCTTTTCGGCAGGCACCGCATTTCCATTATTCCACTGTAACTGTTTCTTCGGATGCTTCTTCCGCAGTGAAAGGTTCTGCCCTGCGGTAGCGCTGCATTCCAGTTCCGGCAGGGACCAGTTTACCGATGATGACATTCTCTTTAAGCCCGAGCAATTCATCTCGCTTGCCTTTGATGGCAGCATCTGTAAGTACCCTTGTTGTTTCTTGGAAGGAAGCAGCTGACAGGAAGGAATCCGTCTCAAGTGAAGCCTTGGTGATACCGAGCAGTACAGGACGGCCGGTCGCAGGCATTTTGCCGTTCAACAGAGCCTTTTCATTGGCATCTGTGAACTGGTGGATATCAAGAAGCGAGCCAGGCAGCACTTCTGTTTCCCCTGCATCGATGACACGCACCTTGCGAAGCATCTGGCGGACCATTACCTCGATATGCTTATCGCCGATTTCAACACCCTGCATACGGTATACCTTCTGCACCTCGCGAAGCAGATACTCCTGTACAGCATTTACATCTCTTACTTTAATCAATTCTTTAGGGTCAATAGAACCTTCGGTCAATTCCTGTCCGCGGTCTACCCTGTCATCAACAGCCACTTTCAGGCGTGCTGTATATGGAGCAGTATATGTGCGGGATTCAACCTCGCCCTGCACCACAATTTCATGCTGGCGGTCACGGCCTTCATTGATGCCCACGACAACACCTTCAAGCTCTGAAATGACAGCCTGCCCTTTAGGGTTACGTGCTTCGAAAATTTCCTGGATACGCGGAAGACCTTGTGTAATATCGTCTCCTGCTACGCCTCCTGTATGGAAAGTACGCATTGTAAGCTGTGTTCCAGGCTCACCGATGGATTGGGCTGCGATGATTCCGACAGCTTCGCCCACTTCAACCTCCTGGCCTGTTGCCAGGTTGCGCCCGTAGCATTTCTTACATACGCCATGGCGCGTGTTGCAGGTAAAGGCGGAACGGATCCATACAGTCTCAATGCCTGCTTCCACGATTTCAACAGCCAGATCTTCTGTAATAAGATCATTTTCTTTTACGATTACTGCGTTTGTTTCAGGATGCTTGATATCTCTGCGTGCATAACGGCCAATGAGGCGCTCATCCAGTGCTTCGATAACTTCGGTGCCATCCTTCAGCGCGCTGATCTGCAGTCCTCTGTCTGTTCCGCAATCATCATCACGTACAATGACATCCTGCGCAACGTCAACAAGGCGTCGGGTCAGATAGCCGGAGTCAGCCGTCTTAAGGGCTGTATCCGCCAATCCTTTACGCGCTCCGTGTGTGGAGATGAAGTACTCAAGTACTGTCAGTCCTTCACGGAAGCTGGACTTGATCGGAAGTTCGATGATCCGGCCGGCCGGGTTGGCCATGAGTCCGCGCATACCGGCTAACTGTGTAAAGTTAGATGCGTTACCACGGGCACCGGAGTCACTCATCATAAAGATCGGGTTGGATTTATCCAGGGACTTCATCAGCTTGGCCTGGATAGTGTCCTTCGCAGCACTCCAGATGGAAATGACACGATCATAGCGTTCGTCCTCAGTGATGAGACCGCGCCTGAATTGTTTAAGGACATTATCAACCTTGCCTTGGGCTTCCTGAATGATTTCCTGCTTTTCTTTAAGAACGACGATATCTGCCACACCGACTGTGATGCCGGCTTTAGTGGAATGTCTGAAACCGAGATCCTTCATGCGGTCAAGCATTTTGGATGTTTCAGTGATCTTAAAGCGCTTGAACACTTCCGCAATGATGTTTCCAAGGATTTTCTTCTTGAAAGGATCAACAAGCGGCATATTTTTAATAGCTTCTTTTACATCCGTTCCCCGTTCTACAAAGTAGCGGGCAGGCGTTTCTTCTTCAAGATTCGTCTTTGTCGGCTCATTGATATACGGGAATGAAGTCGGCAGGATTTCGTTGAAAACGAGCTTTCCGACAGTCGTGATCAGAAGCTTTTTCCTTTGTTCCTCTGTGAATGTTTCATTGTTCAGTGTACCTGCATTCACTGCTACACGGGTATGAAGGTGGACATAGCCGTTCTGATAAGCAAGCAGTGCTTCGCTTGTATCGTTGAAGACCATTCCTTCTCCTACTGCCCCTTCTCTTTCCATAGTCAGGTAATAGTTACCAAGCACCATATCCTGGGAAGGTGTAACAACAGGTTTTCCATCCTTAGGGTTCAGGATGTTCTGAGCCGCAAGCATTAGAAGGCGTGCTTCTGCCTGTGCTTCAGATGACAGCGGTACGTGGACTGCCATTTGGTCACCGTCAAAGTCGGCATTGTATGCTGTACATACAAGCGGATGGAGACGGATTGCGCGCCCTTCAACCAATGTTGGTTCAAAGGCCTGGATTCCGAGCCTGTGAAGAGTAGGTGCACGGTTCAGCAGAACTGGGTGCTCTTTGATTACCTCTTCAAGCACATCCCATACCTCAGGCTGGACTCTTTCAATTTTGCGCTTTGCTGATTTGATATTGTGAGCCAGTCCTTTTTCCACCAATTCCTTCATGACGAAAGGCTTGAAAAGCTCAAGCGCCATTTCCTTCGGCAGACCGCACTGGTACATTTTCAGGTTAGGACCTACTACGATAACAGAACGTCCGGAGTAGTCAACACGCTTACCAAGCAGGTTCTGACGGAAACGGCCCTGCTTCCCTTTCAGCATGTGTGAAAGAGATTTAAGCGGCCTGTTCCCCGGGCCTGTGACAGGACGTCCGCGGCGGCCATTGTCAATCAGGGCGTCTACAGCTTCCTGGAGCATGCGCTTTTCGTTCTGGACGATGATGCTTGGAGCACCGAGGTCCAGCAAGCGCTTCAGACGGTTGTTCCGGTTGATGACACGGCGGTACAGATCGTTCAGGTCAGACGTCGCGAATCTTCCTCCGTCAAGCTGAACCATTGGACGAAGCTCAGGAGGGATGACAGGAAGCACGTCCAGGATCATCCATGATGGTTCATTTCCAGATCCACGGAAGGCTTCAAGTACCTCAAGGCGCTTGATGGCGCGTGTGCGGCGCTGGCCCTGGGCAGTTGTCAGTTCTTCTTTAAGCGCGTCTACTTCTTTGTTCAGATCGATATCAGAAAGCAGCTTCTTGATGGATTCTGCACCCATGGATGCCTGGAACTTATTGCCGTACTTCTCACGGTAAGCGCGGTATTCCTTCTCAGACAGAAGCTGTTTTTTCTCTAGTGCTGTATCGCCGGAATCAGTTACTACATATGAAGCAAAGTAAATGACTTCTTCAAGCGCACGCGGTGACATATCCAGAACAAGGCCCATGCGGCTTGGGATGCCTTTGAAATACCAGATATGCGATACAGGAGCAGCAAGCTCGATATGGCCCATTCTTTCGCGGCGAACCTTCGCGCGGGTGACTTCCACTCCGCATCGGTCGCAGACTACGCCTTTATAGCGCACCCTTTTGTATTTTCCGCAATGGCATTCCCAGTCTTTCTGAGGTCCGAAAATACGCTCGCAGAATAAGCCGTCTTTTTCAGGCTTTAATGTACGATAGTTGATTGTTTCAGGTTTTTTGACTTCACCAAAAGACCAGGAACGGATCTTATCAGGTGAAGCAAGACCGATCTTCATATACTCAAAATTGTTTACATCCAGCAAGGGGCCTACCTCCCTTTCAATCTCGGGTTATACCCTTATTGCTAATCCGGCAATAATATGCCGCCCTCCGCCTTAGGCGGAGCGGCAGTCAAATTTATATAGTTATTCTATTTATTCTTTGCTAGCTACTTTTTCAGTGTTTGCTTCCTCTGTATCCGGCGCGATGGTCAGCGATTCAGCCTGCTGTACATCATCATCGTCCTCAAGGTCGCGCATTTCAATTTCTTTCTCATCGCCTGACAGGATCTTAACATCCATACCCAAGCTCTGAAGCTCTTTCATCAATACGCGGAAGGACTCCGGCACTCCCGGCTCAGGTACATTCTCGCCTTTGACAATCGCTTCGTACGTTTTCACACGTCCGACTACGTCATCTGATTTAACTGTCAGGATTTCCTGCAATGTATAGGCGGCACCGTAAGCTTCAAGCGCCCAAACCTCCATCTCCCCGAAACGCTGTCCGCCGAACTGGGCTTTACCGCCAAGAGGCTGCTGCGTAACAAGTGAGTAAGGGCCGGTTGAACGGGCATGGAGCTTATCATCAACCATGTGGGCCAGTTTGATCATGTACATGACGCCGACAGATACACGGTTGTCGAACGGTTCTCCCGAACGGCCGTCGTACAGGACTGTCTTCGCATCACGGGCCATGCCGGCTTCTTCAATTGTTGACCAGACATCTTCCTCGCGCGCTCCATCAAATACCGGTGAAGCAACGTGAATGCCCAGCGCTCTCGCAGCCATGCCGAGGTGAAGCTCAAGCACCTGCCCGATGTTCATACGGGAAGGAACCCCCAGCGGATTCAACATGATGTCGACTGGTGTGCCATCTGGAAGGTAAGGCATATCTTCTTCCGGAAGGATCCGGGAGATAACCCCTTTATTTCCGTGGCGTCCTGCCATTTTATCTCCCTCGGAGATTTTACGCTTCTGAACGATATAAACACGTACAAGCTGGTTCACGCCTGGCGGCAGCTCATCTCCGTCTTCACGGTTGAAGACTTTGACATCAAGCACGATTCCGCCTCCTCCGTGAGGAACACGAAGGGAAGTATCACGCACTTCACGGGCTTTCTCGCCAAAGATGGCATGCAGGAGGCGTTCTTCTGCTGTCAGCTCTGTTACACCCTTAGGAGTAACCTTACCGACAAGCAGGTCGCCATCCTTTACTTCAGCACCCGTACGGATGATTCCGCGCTCATCAAGATTGCGGAGTGCATCTTCACCGACATTCGGGATGTCGCGGGTGATTTCTTCAGGCCCTAGCTTTGTATCTCTTGATTCTGATTCATATTCTTCAATGTGGATGGATGTATAAACGTCGTCTTTTACAAGGCGTTCGCTCATGATGATCGCATCCTCATAGTTATAGCCGTCCCAAGTCATGAAGGCAACAAGCACATTGCGGCCCAGCGCAAGCTCGCCAAGCTCCATGGAAGGGCCGTCGGCAAGGATCTCGCCTTTTGTCACACGGTTCCCGACAGCAACAATCGGACGCTGGTTATAGCATGTTCCCTGGTTGGAACGGATGAATTTCAGCATCCTGTATTTATCAAGGTCGCCTTTGACTTCCTGGCCATTGACCTCGGAAATGCGGCGCACCCAGACTTCACGAGCTTCAACATGCTCGACGATTCCTTCGTGCTTGCAGATGACAGCCGCACCGGAGTCTTTTCCGGAAACATACTCCATTCCTGTACCTACACGAGGTGCTTCAGGCTGCAGCAATGGCACAGCCTGACGCTGCATGTTCGCCCCCATGAGGGCACGGTTGGAGTCATCGTTTTCAAGGAAAGGAATACAAGCTGTTGCAGCTGATACTACCTGTTTAGGAGAAACATCCATATAGTCGACGCGGTCTTTCGGCACAACTGTATTTTCCCCGCGGAAACGCGCAACGACTTCATCGTCAAGGAAAGTACCGTCATCGCCAAGACGCGCATTCGCCTGTGCAACAACATAGTTATCTTCTTCATCAGCTGTCAGGTAATCGATCTGGTCTGTCACTCTGCCTGTCTCAGGGTTGATGCGGCGGTAAGGCGTTTCGATGAATCCGAAGCGGTTTACCTTCGCAAAGGATGACAGTGAGTTGATCAGACCAATATTCGGTCCTTCCGGCGTTTCAATCGGACACATGCGGCCATAGTGTGAATAGTGAACGTCACGGACTTCAAAGCCGGCGCGCTCACGAGTCAGACCGCCAGGCCCCAATGCAGATAGACGGCGCTTATGCGTCAGCTCGGCAAGCGGGTTTGTCTGGTCCATGAACTGTGAAAGCTGTGAGCTGCCAAAGAACTCTTTGATAGAAGCGATCACAGGCCTGATGTTGATCAGCTGCTGCGGTGTAATTGTATTTGTATCCTGGATGGACATCCTCTCGCGGACAACACGTTCCATCCTGGAAAGTCCGATTCGGAACTGGTTCTGGAGCAGTTCGCCTACTGAACGAAGACGTCTGTTCCCCAGGTGGTCGATATCATCGGTATCGCCGACTCCATGAAGAAGGTTGAAGAAATAGCCAATGGACGCAATGATATCAGAAGGCGCGATATTCTTGACCGCTTCCTCGACATAGGCATTGCCGATGATATTGATCTCTTTTTCTCCGTCTTCATTAGGGGCATACACCTTGATGGATTGAAGAAGGACCTCGTCCTCCACCACTCCTCCTGAAGGAGCTGCTGTCCTGAAGCCGATATTGTTCTCAAGATTAGGGATGATGCGGTCCAGGTTGCGGCGGTCCAGCATAGTCCCTTTCTCAGCGATGATTTCGCCTGTTTCAGGATCAACCAGAGTCTCAGCAAGGCGCTGATTGAACAGTCTATTTTTAATATGAAGCTTCTTATTGATCTTGTAGCGTCCAACATTCGCTAAATCATAGCGTTTTGGATCAAAGAATCTGGAAACGAGCAGGCTTTTTGCATTTTCTACAGTCGGCGGCTCGCCCGGACGAAGACGCTCATAGATTTCCAGAAGGGCTTTATCTGTACTTTCTGTGTTGTCTTTTTCAAGCGTATTGCGGATATATTCATTGTCTCCGATCAAATCAATGATTTCTTGATCAGAGCCGAACCCAAGTGCACGCAAAAGAACCGTAACGGGCAGTTTCCGAGTACGATCTATTCTAACGTATACGACATCCTTGGCATCTGTTTCATATTCAAGCCAGGCGCCGCGGTTCGGGATAACAGTAGCAGAGAAGCCTCTTTTCCCGTTTTTATCCAGCTTTCCGCTATAGTATACACTCGGTGAACGTACTAACTGAGAAACGATGACGCGTTCTGCTCCATTGATCACAAACGTACCTGTTTCTGTCATAAGCGGGAAGTCACCCATAAAGACATCCTGGTCTTTAACTTCGCCTGTTTCTTTGTTTACAAGACGCACTTTAACACGCAAAGGTGCTGAATATGTAACATCTCGTTCTTTCGATTCCTCAACGGAATACTTTGGATCGCCAAGGCTGTAATCAATAAATTCAAGCGATAAGTTACCAGTAAAGTCTTCAATTGGCGAAATGTCCTGGAACATTTCACGAAGACCCTCATCAAGAAACCATTGATAAGAAGAGGTTTGGATTTCAATTAAATTAGGCAAATCCAAAACTTCACTGATTCGTGCGTAACTTCTACGTTGGCGGTGTCGTCCATACTGAACTAGTTGACCTGTCAACTGATTCACCCCTCAAATCAAGCGTTATTTATCGAAAAGCGCAAGCACCCTGTCCAAAAGAGAAACCGGCATTGATACAAACCGGCATTGCCAATCCCCCTCGGGCGCAGACAGCTTTTACTTTTCATAAGACAAAAAGAAAAAGGGTTTTCAACTCAAAAACCACATTTTCACATTTCGACTATTATTTTATTAGCTTTCCCATTATAGCCAAATTTATACAGAACGACTGCAAAATAGCAAATAAATCGGAAAGTATTATGTTGGCATTTTACAATACTATCATAGAGAAAAAGTCAAGTCAACTTTTTTTCGCTTTTAAAATAAAGTAGCCTTTTTTCTTCTCTACGGTTTCCACGTCTGAAAAAAGCGAGTCAAGTTTCTCGATCGCTGAAGGGGCACCCTGCTTTTTCTGGATGACAACCCAGAGCTCTCCGCCCGTCAGCATGTGCTCAAAGCTTTGTTCAAAAATGTCATGGACAACCTGTTTTCCGGCACGGATTGGCGGATTTGTCAGGATAGCCGCAAACTTGCCCCCTCCAACACCGGTTAACCGGTCACTTTCATAGATGGCAGCATTGCTGACTGAATTCCCGGCTGCATTTTCCTTTGCCAGTTCGATTGCCCGGAGATTCACATCAACCATGTGGACCGTCCTTTCCGGAAAGCTTTTGGCGATGGACAAGCCGATCGGACCGTAGCCGCAGCCAACATCCAGAATATTTCCTTCCAGCTCCGGCAGTTTGAACGCTTCAACAAGAAGCCTTGAACCGAAGTCCACTTCTTTTTTTGAAAATACACCATTATCGGTTTTAAATCGGAAGGAATGCCCTCTTAGGGAAAAATCCCAATAGGCAGGGTCACTTTCCGTTTTTGATGTGCGGGAATAATAATGTTCGGTCATAGAATCACCTCCAACCTGAGGAAACACATTGAGGATCGTGCATCCTGTTCGGACGAATTATAAATCATACAAAAGAAAAAAGCAAAAAGCCCGCTAGGCAGCGGGCTTTTCAAAGTTGGCATTACTTAACTTCAACGCCAGCTCCAACTTCTTCAAGCTTAGCTTTGATTTCTTCAGCTTCTTCTTTAGAAGCGCCTTCTTTAACAGGCTTAGGAGTGTTGTCAACAAGTTCTTTTGCTTCTTTAAGACCAAGACCTGTGATTTCACGAACAACTTTGATAACTTTGATTTTTTGGTCGCCTGCAGATGCAAGAACAACGTCAAATTCAGTTTTCTCAGCTGCAGCATCTCCGCCAGCAGCGCCACCCATTACAGCTACAGGAGCTGCAGCAGTTACGCCAAACTCTTCTTCGATTGCTTTTACTAGGTCGTTAAGTTCTAGAACAGTCATGCTTTTGACTGCTTCAATGATTTGTTCTTTAGTCATGATAAAATTTCCTCCTTATGATTGGTTTCATTTTTTTATAAAAAGACTAGCTTACGCGCCTTGTTCTTCTTTTTGATCTGCAACAGCTTTTGCAGCAAGAGCAAGATTGCGGATAGGTGCTTGAAGTACGCTGAGTAGCATAGACAGCAAGCCTTCGCGTGATGGAAGTTCAGCAAGAGCTTTAACATCCTCAACAGAAGCGATGTTGCCTTCGATTACACCAGCCTTGATTTCAAGAGCCTCATGTTTTTTAGCGAAATCGTTTAGGATTTTCGCAGGTGCAACTACATCTTCATTACTGAATGCAATCGCATTTGGACCTGTCAGTGCTTCGTTCAAGCCAGAAAGCTCAGAAGCTTCTGCAGCACGGCGAGCCATGCTGTTTTTGTAAACCTTGAACTCGATTCCCGCATCACGAAGCTGCTTACGAAGTTCAGTTACTTCAGCAACAGTCAGTCCGCGGTAGTCAACTACAACCGTTGATTTGCTTGCTTTGAATTTATCGGCAATCTCGTCAACGATCAATTTCTTTTGTTCAATAGCGCTGCTCATCCTTACACCTCCTGTAGATTTTTTCATTTATACCGTCCAAAGAAAAACCTCCACATCTTGCAGACATGGAGGAAGTATACAATAGCCGTTCAAAAGAAAATCTATCGTATGACCTCGGCAGGAAATTAAGCTGTCGCACCTGCTGTCTACGGTACAAATGTTATTTTATTTTCACAACAGTTTAGATTATATGAAATAAACCGGCTGTTGTCAATTGGTATTATTTTACTGCGGCTGTAGAAGGATCAACTTTGACGCCAGGGCCCATAGTTGTTGTTACAGTAACAGATTTTACGTAAGTTCCTTTTGCTGCAGCAGGCTTAACCTTCAGCATAGTATCGTAGATCGTGTTGAAGTTTTCAGCAAGCTTCGCATCTTCGAATGAAGTTTTTCCGATTGGAACGTGGATGATTCCAGCTTTGTCCAGACGGTACTCAACTTTACCAGCTTTGATCTCGTTTACTGCTTTTTCTACATCAAAAGTAACTGTTCCAGTTTTAGGGTTTGGCATTAAGCCTTTAGGACCTAATGTACGTCCAAGCTTACCAACTTCACCCATCATGTCTGGAGTAGCAACGATTACATCAAATTCGAACCAGCCTTGGCTGATTTTGTTGATGTACTCGGAATCGCCTACGTAGTCAGCTCCGGCAGCTTCAGCTTCCTTCGCTTTTTCACCTTTAGCGAATACTAATACACGCTGAGTTTTACCAGTTCCGTTTGGAAGCACGACTGCTCCGCGGATTTGCTGGTCAGCTTTCTTAGGGTCAACCCCAAGACGGAAAGCCACTTCAACAGTTGCATCGAATTTCGCATAGTTTGTTTTCTTAGCAAGCTCAATCGCTTCAGCGACTGGGTAAGCTTTAGAACGATCTACAAGCTTAGCAGCTTCTAAATACTTCTTACCTTTTTTAGCCATTATTATTTCCTCCTTGAATTGTGGTTTTAGCGGAATAACCTCCCACGTCCCAAAAGCAGGGGCGCCCTCCCTCGAAAAGGCCGGGCGCCCGGGCTTTACAGAACAAAGGTTGCGAGTGAATCCAATTCAGCCGCAACCCCGTTAGAACCTAATCTTCGAGCATGGATCAGTCTTCGATGACGATACCCATGCTGCGTGCAGTACCTTCTACCATGCGCATAGCGGATTCAACGCTAGCAGCATTTAAGTCAGGCATTTTAGTCTCAGCAATCTCGCGTACTTTATCACGCTTAACTGTTGCTACTTTATTACGGTTTGGTTCACCAGAACCAGACTCGATTCCAGCCGCTTTCTTAAGAAGAACGGCAGCAGGAGGAGTTTTCGTAATAAATGTAAATGAACGGTCTTCAAAAACCGAGATTTCAACAGGGATGATCAGTCCAGCCTGTTCAGCTGTACGAGCATTAAACTCTTTACAGAATCCCATGATGTTAACACCGGCTTGACCCAATGCAGGACCAACTGGCGGTGCTGGATTTGCTTTACCAGCAGGGATTTGCAATTTAACTACCTTGATAACTTTTTTAGCCACGAGACACACCTCCTTAAAGTCCGTGATGTGGTAATAGGGAATTTCCCTCCCACTCAACTTGTAGTCTTTATATTAAAAATAAAGAACATAGCAATTTGTCCAGCCTCGTTGTCCGAGACATACTGACCTATGAAATAGTAACATTTTTAAAAGCGGATTTCAAGTTTTTCAGGCTATAATTTTTCAATTTGTGTAAAATCGAGCTCGACAGGAGTTTCCCGCCCGAACATATTAACCAGAACTTTGATCTTCGCTTTGTCTTTATCAATCTCTTCAATGGAGCCCGTGAAGTTCGCAAAAGGACCTTCGTTCACCTTGACGGTCTCGCCGATTTCGAAGTCGATGTCCACGCGCTTTTCATCAACGCCCATGCGCTTAAGGATAACATTTACTTCCTCAGGGAGCAATGGCGTCGGCTTTGAGCCCGACCCTGCCGAACCGACGAACCCTGTAACGCCCGGTGTATTGCGGACTACATACCAGGAGTCGTCTGTCATGACGATCTCGACAAGCACATAACCCGGGAATACCTTTCGCTTCACCACTTTTTTCTTGCCGTTCTTAATATCTGTTTCTTCTTCTTCAGGCACAATCACGCGGAAGATCTTATCTTGCATCGCCATTGTTTCCACCCGTTTTTCCAGGTTGGCTTTTACTTTGTTTTCATAACCTGAATAAGTATGGACTACATACCAGTTTTTTTCCATTCAAGAGGACTGTTCGTCCTTCCCTCCCTGTCTAAATAAAATCAAACTTCCCTCTGTAGGTTTCCAATATACCTGTGAACACGGCCGGATCCTGTTTACTCCTCCGGCTCCCTTAAAGAGTTCCGCTCTTCCCAGGCCAAAACAGGCGCGGATGCCTGTCTTTTTTTTAAGCAAATGAAAAAACCCGTTTCCGGGCTTTGCAGAAGTTTCCTGTGTTATTCTCCATTATACCATGAGATTACAGGAGTTATTCAAGAATTAAACGAATCAATTCAGAAATACCTAAGTCAAGAACGGCGAAGAAAAGGGCGAAGAACGTTACTGTCACAAGGACTGTTATCGTATAGCTGGTGAGCTCCTTGCGCTTTGGCCAGCTGACCTTTCTCATTTCGCGTCCAATATCACGGAAAAAATTCACGGTTCGTAACCTCCAACTTTCAAGGGTTGCTTGCTGATCTATGGATGAGTGCTATTGCTATTTTGTTTCCCGGTGGACAGTATGAGCCTTGCATGTATCACAGAACTTTTTTAATTCCATACGCTCTGATTCTTTATTGCTCATGGTCGAATAGTTGCGGGACCCGCATTCTGCACAAGCCAGTACAACTTTTTTCCTCATATCGGCACCTTCTTATTGCTTGTCTGTTTCCTTACAAACTTTAACATGGCACCCCTATCATGTCAATAAGAGTCAGAATCATAGGAAATAAGGATCTATTTGTAATAATTGGCTTTACAATGAAAATTCGCGGACTTCAAGATATCTCTCCAGCTTCCTCTTGACCCGCTGCAGGGCGTTGTCAATCGACTTCACATGCCTGTTCAGCTCCTCGGAGATTTCCTGATAGGACTGCCCGTCAAGATAGAGGGCAAGGACCTTCCTTTCCAGATCGCTCAGGAGCTCGGACATTTTCACTTCAATGTTGTCGAATTCCTCCTGGTTGATGATCAGCTCTTCCGGGTCCATCACCTTGGCGCCGGAGATCACATCCATCAGCGTCCTGTCCGATTCTTCATCATAAATCGGCTTATCAAGCGAAACATAGGAATTGAGCGGTATATGCTTTTGGCGGGTGGCGGTTTTGATCGCTGTTATGATCTGCCGGGTGATGCACAGCTCGGCAAACGCCTTGAAGGAAGACAGCTTGTCCTCTTTGAAGTCCCTGATGGCCTTATAGAGGCCGATCATGCCCTCCTGGACGATGTCTTCTTTATCAGCGCCTATCAGGAAATAGGACCTTGCCTTGGCACGCACGAAATTCCGGTACTTTTGGATCAGATAATCCAAAGCCTCGCTCTCGCCCCTGTGGACCAATTCAATTATCTCTTCATCTTCGAGCTGAAGATAATTCTTTTCCTCTTCGTTGATCATCGTCTTGAAATCGGTACTCACACAGATCCCCCTGACCGCACAAACCACTGGATAGAAATATTATACAGCAGGAAAATTTTGAGCGTCAACCGCTCATTTCTGTCCTCTGCGCCATTTTTCAAAAATTTCTGCCACTTCATCAGTGAGCGGGATCTTTGAAACCGGCTTTTTTTCCTGGATTTTCTTCACCTTTTTTTCGATCCTTTTTTCCGTGCTCTCCATCTCGATCAACAGCTCCCGCGCGGATATGCGCAGGGCGCCCTGTCCGAAAATGGCCCATTGCTCGGTATAATCGGACGTGGCGACATGGATTTGTGTTTTAATGTTGTTCAGGCTGATGGCGAGTTTTTCAATGCGTTCATCTGCTGACTCATTTTCTTTTGTAAAAACAACCTCGACTTTATAGTTCTTGAACTTTTTCTCTGTTCCTTTGACATAATGGGCATCAAAGACGATGATGACCCGGTATCCTGAGTATCCCTGGAATTCCGCCATCTTTTCTACAAGCTTGTCCCTTGCTGCACCAAGATCCTTGTTCTTCAGCTCCCTGAGATCAGGCCAGGCGCCAATGATGTTATAGCCGTCCACTATAAGGATGTCCATCTTTTATCCCTCTAGCGGATGGCGTTTGCGGTATACCTCATACATTAAAAGTGCTGCTGCAACAGAAGCGTTCAGAGATGTTACATGCCCGGCCATCGGCAAATGGATCAGAAAATCGCACTTGTCGCGGATCAGGCGGCCCATCCCCTTTCCTTCACTGCCGATCACAAGGCCCAGCGGCATAGTTCCGTCAAAACGGCGGTAATCCTCGCTTCCCTTTGCATCCGTCCCGGCGATCCAGACACCTTTTTCCTTCAGCTCATCAATCGTCCTGGCCAAATTGGTCACTCTTGCGACGGGGATATGCTCGATTGCACCGGTCGATGCCTTCGCCACTGTGGCGGTCAGCCCCACTGCCCTTCTTTTCGGAATGATGATGCCATGGGCACCGACAGCATCTGCCGTCCTCATGATGGAGCCCAGGTTATGGGGGTCTTCAATCTCATCCAGCAGCAGGAAAAACGGAGCTTCATTCTTTTTCTCCGCTGCCGCGAAGAGATCATCCACCTCTGCGTACTCATAGGCCGCGACCGCTGCCACGACGCCCTGGTGAATTCCTTCTGCCATCTGGTCAAGCTTCTTCTTCGGCACAAACTGCACAAGCACCCCGTTTGTTTTGGCAAGGCCGATAACCTGCTGCATTTGCCCGCCCTGGGATCCTTCCGCTATAAAAATCTTGTTGATATCCCGCTCAGCCCTTAAGGCTTCCAGCACGGGGTTTTTCCCAATAATAAAATCCTGGCTCACTTTCCTTGCCCCCCTTTCCTTTCTTCGGCGTGAAGGAAGGCGGCAGAGATGATTTCCTCCAGCCGCTCCTCCGCTCCAGCTAAATATAGATAGCCAATCAGCGCTTCAAATGCAGTGCTGTACCGGTATGTCTGCACATCAGTATTTTTCGGGATGGTTCCGGACTTGGCATTCCGCCCCCTCCTGACAACGGCAGCTTCCTCTTCATCCAGAAAGTCCGCTTCAAGGAATTTATGGATCACATAGGACTGCGCCTTGGCGGATACATAAGCCGTCGCCTCTTTATGAAGGAAGTTCGGCCTCACGGTCCCCTTCTGGATCAAGTGATTCCGTACATACTGCTCAAATACAGCATCGCCCATATAGGCAAGCGCGAGGCTGTTCAGCTGCTTTTCATTGACTTTATTTCCGTAGCGGAGCATGACGTCAGCCTCTTTTCCATCTTGTGCCCTGGGCCGTATCTTCCAGAATGATGTTCATTTCCTTCAGCTGATCACGGATCTGGTCGGAAAGCTGGAAGTTCCGCTCTTTCCTCGCCTGGTTGCGCTTTTCAATCAGCGCATCGATCTCATCATCCAGCAGCTCTTCGCCGCCAAGCGACAGACCGAGGACATCGAACAGAATTTCAAATTCTTTCATGAAGGCTTCGATTACTTCGACGCTCGTATTCTTTTCCAGCAGATAATAATTCGCCTGCCTTGAAAGCTCGAACAGGACGGAGATCCCGTTTGCTGTATTGAAGTCATCATCCATTTCCTTGATAAATTCCCCGTGGAGATCTTCAATCTTCTTCAGCCATTCGCTGTTGTTGTCTGTCAGCTCGGCGCTTGCTTCCTTCCGGTGTGCAAGGTTCTGATAAGAAGTTGTGATTCTTTCCAGCCCGCTGCGTGTATTTTCAAGCAGCTCATCGCTGTAATTGATCGGGTGGCGGTAATGGACAGAAAGCATGAAGAATCTCAAAACCTGCGGATCATGCTTTTTGATGATGTCATGCACAAGGACAAAGTTGCCAAGCGACTTGGACATCTTCTCATTATTGATATTAATATACCCGTTATGCATCCAATAGCGCGCAAATGTCTTGCCTGTCAGCGCTTCGGACTGGGCGATTTCATTTTCGTGGTGCGGGAACGAGAGATCCTGGCCGCCGGCATGGATATCAATCGTGTCGCCAAGATATTTCCTCGCCATGGCAGAGCACTCGATATGCCAGCCCGGACGTCCTTTGCCCCATGGGCTTTCCCAGGATATCTCTCCTTCTTTCGCCGTTTTCCAGAGTGCAAAGTCAAGGGCATCCTGCTTTTTCTCCCCTACAGCAATCCTGGCTCCGACACGGAGTTCGTCAATGGATTGCTGTGACAGCTTGCCGTATTCATCGAATCTTCTGGTGTGGAAATACACATCTCCATTTGATTCATAGGCAAATCCTTTCTCAATCAGGGCCTCGATGAACTGGATGATAAGATCCATGCTCTCAGTTACGCGCGGGTGCACATCCGCCCGTTTGCACCCAAGCGCTGACACATCCTCAAAATATGCATCGATGAAACGCTCGGCAATGGATGGAACATCCTCCCCAAGCTCCTTGGCAGCTCTGATCAGCTTATCATCCACATCCGTAAAATTGGAGATATATTGCACATCATAGCCCCTGAACTCCAGATATCTTCTTACCGTATCAAAAACGATCGGCGGACGGGCATTTCCTATATGGATATAGTTATATACGGTCGGTCCGCATACATACATTTTGACTTTCCCTTCTTCAAGGGGGATAAACTCTTCCTTCTGCCTGGACATTGTATTATAAATAGCAATTGCCATTATTTAAGGCTCCTTTCTCTTCTCAAATCCTCCAGTTCGACCTGCATCTCCTGAAGCTTCTTCTCCATCTCGACCAGCCTGTCGCTCACTGGATCGGGCAGATCGCTGTGGTTGAGATCCTTCTTAAGCTTTACGCCATCTTTGATGACCACCTTGCCCGGAATCCCCACTACCGTTGAATTGGGGGGAACATCCCTAAGGACGACCGACCCCGCTCCCACTTTCGAGTTCTCGCCGATGGTGATGGAACCTAAAACCTTCGCACCGGTGGCTATCAGGGCATTATCTTTGATGGTCGGGTGGCGTTTTCCTTTTTCCTTGCCGGTCCCGCCGAGGGTGACTCCCTGGAACACCGTCACATTATCGCCTATTTCGCATGTCTCGCCGATCACTACGCCCATGCCGTGGTCAATGAAGAAACGCCGGCCGATTTTTGCACCAGGGTGGATCTCAATACCGGTGAAGAATCGGCTGATCTGGGAAACAACCCGGGCCCAAAAATAGAATTTCCTTTTGAACAGGGCATGTGCCAGCCGATGTGCCCATATGGCATGGACTCCGGAATACGTAAGTATAACTTCAATATAACTCCTGGCTGCGGGGTCCTGGTCAAAAACCACCTCTATATCCTCTTTAAGCCTTCGGAACATTTGTTCTCCCCTCCCTGTTTTTGCCTATCTGACGGTTGAAATTTATCTTCCGGACAGCCTGCATCCCTTCAGGGAATTCCCTTCCGGAGCGGCTCATATACGAGTGACCGGGTGCTCAAGCAGGCCTCGGGCTGTTTATTCAAGCCCGGCAAGCTTTGATCCTTAACAACAAAAAAGCGCCCCTGTCATAATGACAGAGACGCTGAAAGCGCGGTTCCACTCTGTTTAGGCACATGTAAAAAAGGCCCCAACTCTGCCCTGTTAACGGTAGGAAATCCGCCCAAATCTACTCTGCATTTTCGAAATGGGACTCAGAGGGGCACTTCAAAAAATGAGGGGCCTGAACCACTTTCAGCCGGTGATGGTTCTCTCTTTCAGCCTTATCCCGTTATGGGCCAGGCTATGAAGCATCATTTTTCTACTCTTCCTCTTCAACACTTTTGAATCATGAAATTTGAATTACTCTTACTATATTACATTTTTGCCAAGATGTTAATCATTAATGCTTGCCAAACGATTTTTTACCTTGTCTTTTCCTAAAAGAGCGATGGCCTTAGGAAGATCAGGTCCATGTGTCTGGCCTGTAATGGCTGCACGTACAGGCATGAACAGCTTCTTGCCTTTGTGGCCTGTGCCTTTCTGGACTGCCTTCAGGGCTGCTTTGATTTCTTCTGCCGTAAAATCTTCCAGGGAATCAATCTCGGTCAGGAAGGCAGAAAGCACTTCCGGCACCTGCTCTTCGCTCAGGACTTCTTTCGCTTCTCCATCATAGCTGACGTCCTCTGTGAAGAAGATACCTGAAAGGTCAACGATTTCAGCGCCATAGCTCATTTGGTCCTGGTAAAGGGAAATGAGCCCGCGCACCCACTCTTCATCTGCGGCTGTCAGGTTTTCACTTACTTTTCCTGCCTTGATGAGATGAGGAAGTGAAATTTCCACCAGCTTATCGAGTTCTTCCTGCTTGATGTATTGGTTATTCATCCATGTCAGCTTCTGCTTATCAAACAGAGCTGGCGACTTTGAAAGCCGGTCCGCTTCAAAGATATTGATCAGCTCTTCCTTCGTGAAGATCTCTTCTTCTCCGGCAGGCGACCATCCAAGCAGGGCGATGAAGTTGAATAATGCTTCCGGAAGATAGCCAAGGTCTTCGTACTGCTCGATGAACTGGATGATGGATTCATCCCGCTTGCTGAGCTTCTTGCGGCTTTCATTGACGATGAGCGTCATATGGCCAAAGACAGGAGGCTCCCAGCCGAAGGCCTCATAGATCATCAGCTGCTTTGGTGTGTTGGAAATATGGTCGTCCCCGCGCAGTACGTGGGAAATTTTCATCATATGGTCATCGGCAGCCACCGCAAAATTATAAGTTGGAATTCCATCTTTCTTTACGATGACAAAATCGCCGAATCCGTCAGACTCAAAGGAAACTTCGTCCTTGACCATATCATTGAATGCATAAACCTTCCCTTTGGGCACGATGAATCGGATGCTTGGCCTGCGGCCTTCAGCCTCCAGCTTTTCCCTTTCCTCCTGGGTCAAATGGCGGCATTTGCCGGAATATTGGGGGTTGTCTCCCCTTGCCATCTGCTCTTCGCGCTCTGCTTCAAGCTCTTCCTCTGTGCAATAGCATTTATAAGCAAGATCTTTATCCAGGAGCTCCTGGTACAGCTCTTGGTAGATATCATTCCGTTCTGACTGGCGGTACGGGCCGTATCCCCCATCTTTATCAATGCTTTCATCCCAGTCGATTCCAAGCCACTGCAGATACTTCAGCTGGCTTTCCTCTCCGCCTTCAATATTCCTCTTAAGGTCGGTATCCTCGATCCTGATGATGAATTTCCCGCCTTTTGAGCGTGCGAACAAATAGTTGAACAGCGCTGTGCGGGCATTGCCTATATGTAAATGTCCGGTTGGGCTTGGCGCATAGCGGACCCTGATTTCATTAGACATGAATAAGCCTCCTATTGTAGTCATTTTCCTTCTTCTTTGCTATATTCTAACACCATGTTTTTGCCTTATAAAGCTAATTTTTTCGGGGGGGCTCAGTCCTTTTTCTGCAGCAGGACGGCAGCCTGTGAAGCGATCCCTTCGCCCCTGCCCGGAAAACCGAGCTTTTCTGTTGTCGTTGCCTTGACATTGATGCGGTCCGCATCTGCCTGCAGCAGCTCTGCAATCCGCTCTCTCATCTGGCCGATATAAGGCGCCATTTTCGGCATTTGCGCAATGATGGTGCAATCGGCATTCACAAGCTTATATCCTTTCTCATCTACAATCTTCCATACATGCTCCAGCAGCTTGGCTGAATCAGCATCCTTGAATTCAGGATCTGTATCCGGAAAGTGTCTGCCAATATCGCCTTCCCCAATTGCCCCGAGACACGCGTCTGCAATGGTATGAAGAAGCACATCCGCATCAGAATGGCCCAGCAGCCCCTTTTCATAGGGAATTTCAATACCGCCGATAATCAGCGGCCTTCCTTCGGTTAATTGATGTACATCAAAGCCCTGTCCAATACGAAACATAGTATATTCCCCTTTATGTCAGTTACTTCGAGCTTCACGTTTCCGGATAATCGCTTCTGCAAAATAAAGATCCTCCGGGGTTGTAAGCTTGATATTATCATAATTTCCTTCAACGATTTTCACAGGGATGCCGAGCCGTTCTGCCAGGCTGGCATCATCTGTGCCGAGGTAATCCTCCTCAGCCGCTTTCTGATGAATGTGCAGGAGGGTGGAAACACGAAAAGCCTGTGGGGTTTGGACTGCCCACAGACTTGATCGTTCAACTGTTTCCAGGATTTGATTGCCGGCAGCCTTTTTCACAGTATCCTTCACTGGCACGGCCAATACTGCGCTGCCATCCTGATCCGCAGCCTCCGTCAGCTTCCTGATCAGGTGCTGGTCGATGAAGGGGCGGGCCGCATCATGCACCATGGCAATGCCATCGCCCTGCAGCTCCTTCACCGCATTATAGACGCTGTATTGGCGTTCGGATCCACCGGGAACGAGTCCAATGACTTTCTTGATATCGTAAAAGGCAAGAAGCTCTTGGATCTCCGCCTTCTCGGACGGATTGACCGCAAGCAGGATGCCAGTACAATCCGGATCGCTTTCAAACACCCTCAGCGTGTGTATGAAAACCGGCACACCGCGGATCTCAAGCAAAAGTTTATTTTTGCCGGCGCCCATCCTTTTCCCCTGGCCTGCAGCAGGAATAATTACCTGATAAGGCATAAACAGTCTCCCAACTCTCTTTTATAAAGCTTTTTCAAGCAGCTTAGGCTTTGCAAATATCATGCGGCCCGCAGAGGTCTGCAGCACGCTGGTGACAAGGACATCGATGTGCTTGCCGATATAATCGCGGCCATCTTCGACGACAATCATTGTACCGTCATCCAGATAAGCAACACCCTGATTATGCTCTTTCCCGTCCTTGATGACCTGCACCTTCATCTCTTCTCCAGGCAGCACCACCGGCTTGACCGCATTGGCCAAGTCATTGATATTGAGCACAGATACCTTCTGTAGCTCGCATACCTTGTTAAGATTAAAGTCATTTGTCACCACAACACCGTTCGTCAGCTTTGCCAATTTCACAAGCTTGCTGTCTACTTCCTGGATCTCTTCAAAGTCCCCTTCATAAATCTCGACCTTGATGGAAAGCTCCTTCTGGATACGGTTCAGGATATCCAGCCCCCGCCTCCCCCTGTTCCTTTTCAATACATCTGAAGAATCAGCTATATGCTGAAGCTCCTCAAGGACGAACTGGGGTATGACGATGGTTCCTTCAAGGAAGCCCGTCTGGCAGATATCCGCGATCCTTCCGTCAATGATCACACTTGTATCCAGAATCTTTAATGCGTTTTTCTCAACTGGCTCTGCTTCCTCTTCACCGGATTTCTTTTTCCGGCTCGTAAATAATCCCAGAAGCTCATCCCGCTTTTTAAAGCCCACCTGGAAGCCAAGATAGCCAAAAATCAGCGTCAGCAGGATCGGGGCGACCGTATTGACAATCGGAAATTCGATTGCATTGAGCGCAAAGCCGATCAAAAATGCCACTATCAGGCCGAAAGCAAGGCCCACACTGCCAAAAATAATATCTGTTATAGGCGCTTTCACCAATGATTCCTCTACCCATCTCACGAAATTGGTTACATAATCAACTGCCCAAAAAGATATAAGATAAAAAATAATGGCACCTAAAATAGCGGACACATACGGATTATTTAAAAGAGGAATGTCGTCCAAAGCAACTAGCCCGAGCAAGTCCGGAATCAAAAAGATCCCAAGGGTCCCCCCGGTAATAAGAAAGCATGCCTGTACAATGCGTTTTAACATTCCTTCACCTCCTTTTAATCATTATAAACAAATTCCCTGAATTGAAACCTGCAGAATATGTTAATTTGGTTTTTTGTAACATTATTTAAATATAATAATATCGGAGGTTTTATATACTGATACACCTTAAGCGTAGCACCGTGCAAACAGAGTGTCAAATAATATAAAACCACCATTTTAGCATACTGTATAGACCAATTCAATGGGCAATTAAAGCTGACGGTCCGCAAACAGCTGCTCCTTGACCAGCTTGAGGCCCTCACGGATTTTTCTCGCCCTGACTTCACCGATGCCTTCCACCTCATCAAGATCCTCTACTGAAGCTGCTGTGATTTCAGGAAGCTCCTGGAATCTGGTGATGAGATTTTCAATAATGATTGGCGGGAGCCGGGGGATTTTATTAAGCATCCGGTACCCTCTTGGACAAATTCCTTCATCCAGGTGGACATAGCCGCTATAGCCGATCAGCTTCAGGAGGATGCTGTCCTCGATCGTTTCGCCGCTTGCCAGCTCCTGCATTTTGCTGATTGCTTCCTTCGTGCTGACATCCTTATCAAAGGCATAGTCTTTGATGATCAAAGAAGTTTCCTTTTCCATGTCAGTCAAGAGCTCGTTCATCTGCAGGCGGATCAGCCTGCCTTCTGTACCCAGTTCACTCAGGTAGGACATCAGTTCCTGCTTGATCTTCAGCACCATCTCATAGCGGTGCAGCACCTGAAGAACATCGCTGTAGGTCACAAGCTCTTCAAACTCAAGGATCCCGAGGCTTGCGATGCTCTGCTCCAGCACCACTTTGTATTTCTCAAGCGTCTGGACTGCCTGGTTGGCTTTTGCGAGAATGACGGCGATGTCTTTCAATGCATATCTGAAATGGCCCTGGTAGAGTGTGATGACTGTCCGCCGCTGTGAAATGGCAACGACAAGCGCCCCTGTCTCCTTTGCCACCCGCTCTGCCGTCCGGTGCCGCATCCCGGTTTCCGAAGAAGGGATGCCCGGGTTCGGGGCAAGCTGGGCATTGGCTATAAGAATCTTGCTGCCTGTCTCATTCAGGACGATGGCGCCATCCATTTTGGCCAGCTCATACAGATAACTTGGCGTGAAAGGGCAATTGATCTGAAAGCCCCCATCTACAATCGCCTTCACCTTTTCATTGCAGCCCAGTACAATCAGTCCGCCTGTGTTTGCACGCAGGACATTATCGATCCCTTCGCGTATCGGTGTTCCCGGTGCCAGAAATTTCAAAATGTCGCTCCGGGTCTTTTCGCCCAGCTTTTTATTGTCCATATCTTATCCTCCTAATGCCGCTTTTAAGGCCTCGCTGACTGTATTAACCCCGATTAGCTGCACGCCCGGCGGAGAGTCCCAGCCTCCAAGGTTCTTAGCAGGAAGGATGATCCGTTCAAACCCAAGCTTAGCAGCTTCCTGGACACGCTGTTCGATCCTGGAGACACGGCGGACTTCGCCGGTCAAACCCACTTCTCCAATGATGCAATCAGAGGCCTGTGTTGGCTTATCCCTGAAGCTTGAGGCAATGCTGACGGCAATTGCCAGGTCAATCGCAGGTTCATCCAGCTTAACGCCGCCTGCCACCTTCAAATAAGCATCCTGATTTTGCAGAAGCATCCCGACACGCTTTTCAAGCACAGCCATTAAAAGCGGGACGCGGTTATGATCGATCCCGGTTGCCATCCTCCTCGGATTCCCGAAGCTCGTCGGGGAAATGAGCGCCTGAATTTCAACCAGCACCGGCCTCGTCCCTTCCATGGAGGCAACAACTGTAGATCCGGATGCCCCCTGGGAGCGCTCTTCAAGGAATATTTCCGATGGATTTTCCACCTCTTCAAGGCCGAATTCCTTCATTTCAAAGATGCCCATTTCATTGGTTGATCCGAAACGGTTCTTAACAGCCCTGAGAATGCGGTACGTATGATGCCTTTCACCCTCGAAGTAGAGGACTGTGTCAACCATATGCTCGAGCAGCCTCGGGCCGGCAATCGATCCTTCCTTCGTGACATGCCCCACGATAAAGATCGCGATGCCTTTGGTCTTTCCGATCCTCATCAGCTCCGCGGTACATTCCCTTACCTGCGAGACGCTTCCAGGGGCCGAGGTGATATCCGGATGAAAAACAGTCTGGATTGAATCAATGATCACAAAGCTGGGATTTTCATTTTCAATGGTCCGGCTGATTTCCTCGAGATTCGTTTCTGCATATACGAGCAGCTTATCTGATACAACCCCAAGCCTGTCAGCCCTGAGCTTTGTCTGCCTCATGGATTCCTCTCCGGAAATATAAAGAACAGAATGATCCTTCCGGGCCAGCTGGGAAGATACCTGCAGGAGGAGCGTCGACTTCCCGATTCCGGGGTCGCCCCCGATCAGAACAAGCGAGCCCCTTACCACCCCGCCTCCCAGAACGCGGTTGAGCTCCTTCAGGTCTGTATAGATCCGCGGTTCATTGACTGTCTCAATTGAGGTGATCGGCGTCGCTTTAGAAGCAAGGGTTACGCCTGCCGAATGGGCAAATGCACCCCTTCTTCCTCCAGCTGCAGGCTTCTCCGTTTCCTCCACCATTGTATTCCACTGCCCGCAGGCAGGACATTTGCCCATCCACTTGGCGGACTCATAGCCGCATTCCTGGCAGATGAATTTGGTCTTTCTTTTTGCCATCCGTTTCTCCCTTTCTATTTCATTCTCTTCTATTGTGAAAAGTGCACCATTAGTTTCATTATAGGGAAAGTATATTATACTTCCCCGCTTATATAAAAATGCCTGTCCAAGGAAAGTAGTGGAAATGGCTGATTTTTTATATAAGGACAGATTGAAATGCCTTCAATGGAAAAAAGGTACACGCATTGTGCACCGTGTACCTTTTTTATTATATAATATGACGTTTATTTAGATAAGTTTGTTGCAGTTTCAGGAGATTCTTCTGTTTTCACGACAAATTCCCCATCTTCTACATCGATAATGACATTCTGCCCTGTCAGCACCTGGCCCTTCAGCAGCTCCTCTGACAAACGGTCCTCGATATGCTTTTGGATCGCGCGGCGGAGCGGCCTTGCACCATACTCAGGGTCGTACCCTTCCTCGGAAATTTTCTCTTTTGCCTTATCGGTCAGGCCAAGGACAATTTCCTGTTCCTGCAGGCGTTTAACCAATTGATCGGAAAGCAATGTAACGATTTCCTTGAGATGTTTTTTCTCAAGGGCGTGGAACACGATGATTTCATCGATCCGGTTAAGGAATTCAGGGCGGAAAGCCTTCTTAAGCTCTTCCATTACCTTGCCTTTCATATCCTTATAGTCCTGCTCTCCATCCTGGATGTTAAAGCCGACATATTTATTGCGTTTCAGCGCTTCTGCCCCGACATTGGATGTCATGATCAGGACTGTGTTTCGGAAGTCGACAGTCCGGCCTTTAGAATCTGTCAGGCGTCCATCCTCAAGAACCTGAAGGAGGATATTGAATACATCCGGATGTGCTTTCTCAATCTCATCCAGAAGGACAACTGAGTATGGCTTCCTGCGGACTTTTTCTGTCAGCTGGCCGCCTTCCTCATATCCTACATATCCCGGAGGTGAACCAACAAGACGGGAAGTTGAATGCTTCTCCATATATTCAGACATATCGATGCGGATCATTGCATCTTCATCGCCGAACATCGCCTCTGCAAGCGCACGCGCAAGCTCAGTCTTACCGACCCCAGTAGGGCCGAGGAATACGAAGGAGCCGATTGGGCGCTTAGGATCTTTCAGCCCGGCACGCGCACGGCGGACCGCTTTGGAGATCGCCTTGACCGCTTCTTCCTGGCCAATGACACGGGAATGAAGAATTTCTTCCATGTTCAGGAGCTTGGCTGTTTCTGTCTGAGCCAGCTTCGCTACAGGAATTCCAGTCCAGCTTGCTACTACATGTGCAATATCATCAACTGTGACTTCGCTGTTTTCCTTCCCCTGCTTCTCTTTCCAGCTCTTCTTTGTTTCCTCCAGCTGCTCGCGCAGGCGCTGTTCAGAGTCTCTGAGGGATGCAGCTTTCTCGAACTCCTGGCTTTGGACGGCAGCATCTTTTTCCTTCCTGACTTCTTCAAGCTTCAATTCAAGCTCTTTCAGGTTAGGGGGAGTAGTGTAAGAACGCAGGCGTACTTTTGAACCTGCTTCATCAATCAGATCGATCGCCTTATCCGGAAGGAAGCGGTCTGAGATATAACGATCAGAAAGCTTAACAGCTGCCTCGATGGCTTCATCTGTGATGGATACTCTGTGATGGGCCTCATAGCGGTCGCGCAGCCCCTTAAGGATCTGAACAGACTCATCTGCTGTCGGTTCATCTACCGTGATCGGCTGGAAACGCCTTTCAAGCGCAGCATCCTTTTCGATATACTTTCTGTATTCATCCAGGGTAGTGGCGCCGATGCACTGCAGTTCGCCCCTTGCAAGGGATGGCTTCAGGATATTGGAAGCATCGATTGCCCCCTCTGCTCCTCCTGCACCAATCAAAGTATGAAGCTCATCGATGAAGAGAATGATATTGCCAGCCTGGCGGATTTCATCCATTACTTTTTTCAAGCGGTCTTCGAATTCGCCACGGTATTTTGTTCCGGCAACAACTGTCCCCATATCCAGTGTCATAACCCTTTTGTCGCGGAGGATCTCCGGCACTTCATTGTTGATGATCTGCTGTGCAAGTCCTTCTGCGATGGCTGTCTTACCGACGCCAGGCTCCCCGATCAGGACCGGATTGTTCTTTGTCCGGCGGCTCAGCACTTCAATGACGCGCTGGATTTCCTTGCTTCGGCCGATGACCGGATCAAGGCTTCCTTCCCTGGCAATGGCTGTCAGGTCTCTTGCAAGGCTATCAAGGGTCGGTGTATTAGCGCTTGCTGCTGATCCTCCCTGATGGCTTCCTGAATCATTGCTGCCCAGAAGCTGGAGCACCTGCTGCCTTGCTTTATTCAAGCTGACTCCCAGATTGTTCAGCACCCGTGCGGCAACACCCTCACCCTCACGGATCAAGCCGAGCAGGATATGCTCTGTGCCAACATAAGAGTGGCCCAGTTTTCTGGCCTCATCCATTGAGAGCTCAATGACCTTTTTAGCCCTTGGTGTATAGTGGGGAGTCTGTGAGGAATCCTGGCCGCGGCCAATAAGGTTTTCCACCTCTTTTTGGATCTTTTCAGAGCCCAGTCCGAGTGCATAAAGCGCCTTTGCAGCAATCCCTTCTCCTTCACGGACGAGGCCGAGCAGGATATGCTCTGTGCCGATATTGCTGTGTCCTAAGCGAATGGCTTCCTCCTGTGCTAATGCCAATACTTTTTGAGCTCTTTCAGTAAATCGTCCGAACATCATAATTTCATCCTCCCGACTATTGTTTTTCCATTTTCAATCTTTCGCGTATAAGTGCAGCCCTTCTAATATCACGTTCTTCAGGCCGGAGCGGCCCGCCGGCATATTGCTGCAGGAAACCGGGCTGTGTAAGAATCATCAATTCATTTAAAATATTTTTGGGAATATCTTTGATGTATCCCATATCTATACCCAGCCGGACATCAGATAAGCATTTTGCCGCTTCTTTTGATTCAATGATCCGGCTGTTGGAGAGAATCCCATAGGAACGGTACACTCTGTCTTCTAATTGTATGTTTGAAGTCTTTGCTAATGCTTCCCGGGCATATCTTTCCTGGGCGATGAGCTGGCCCACGACACTCTTCAGATCTTCTACGATATCTTCCTCAGACTTTCCGAGCGTGATCTGATTGGACACTTGAAAAATATTGCCCAGCGCCTCGCTTCCTTCGCCATATGTCCCTCTCACCACAAGCCCCAGCTGATTGATGGCCGGGATGATCCGGTTCATCTGATGGGTGAGCATCAGACCTGGGAGATGCATCATGACAGAAGCCCTTAGCCCTGTTCCGACATTGGTCGGGCAGCTGGTAAGATACCCGTAGTCTTCATCAAAGGCAAATTCAAGGTTCTCCTCAAGCCAGTCATCCAGCTTATTGGCCATCTCAAGTGCCTCGGTCAGCCTGAATGCAGGAAACAGGCATTGAATCCGGATATGGTCTTCCTCGTTGACCATGATGCTGACCTCTTCATTTTCTGACAGGAGACAAGCCCCGTAAGGAGACTGCTCAGCCAGATTGGGGCTGATCAGATGCTTTTCAACAAGCACCCTTTTCTGGAGGGGCTGAAGACTTCCCATCTCTAAAAGCTCCAATCCTCCAAGCCCTTTGAAAGGCTTCTCGGTGGAAATCTTCCTGATATCTTCAATGATGCTCTGTCCTTCTTCATTTGAAAAAAGAGTAGGAAACTTATATATATTCATATTCCTTGCCAGACGGATGCGGGAGCTTAGCACAATATCAGAATCAGGGCCTTCCGCACTCATCCAGGAACTGACCGCCTGGCTGATGAAACGTTCCAGTGACATGATATCAGTCCCCCTCCCTGCCGCTGCTCAGCTGTTTTTCAAGGGACCGTATCTCATCCCGGCGCACGGCAGCTTTTTCAAACTCTTCCTGCAGGATCAATTCCTTCAATTCTTTTTTCATATCCTCAATCTTTCTCCTGAGCTGAATGCTCCCGCCGGCTCTCGCCGGTATCTTCCCTCTATGGGACCAGTTCCCGCTGTGGAGGCGCTTCAGGATCGGGTCAAGCTGCCCCTTGAATTCCGAATAGCAGTGGGCACAGCCAAACCGTCCGATTTTAATGAACTGCTTAAAAGTCATCTGGCATTTGCTGCACTGCAGAACTTGCTCCTGCGGCCTTTGCTCTTTTTTCGGCTGCTGCAGACCAGGCTCAATATTCAAAAGCCCCGCCAGCAGGCTGTTGAGGGAAAAGCCTGAAGCCTGATTATTGATCATGAACATTTCGCCTTTTTCCTTGGCGCAGACCTCGCAAAGATGGAATTCGGTCTTCCCGCCATTTATGCTCTTTGTAAAATGCAGCGTTGCCGGCCTCTGATTACATTCTTGGCAAATCATGCACTCACCTCTCCAGCTGCTTAATCTTTATTTATACTTCAACGAAGTCAGCATTGCTCTCAGCATTCTTGATCGCAATTCATCGCGGAACGGAAGCTCTATATATAAAACCGACCGGTCGATTACACTGAGCATGATTTTAGCCTCGCGGCGTGTGATGACTTCCTCTTCCACCAGGCGCAAGATGACGCTCTCAGCGCTTCCCTGCGATATCCTGCTTTGGATCAGCATCAGCAGCTGATCAATCAGGTCCGCATGATCATAGGACTGTACCTTCATGATCCGGATATATCCTCCGCCGCCCCGCTTGCTTTCAACAATATATCCTTTTTCGATTGTAAATCGGGTATTAATGACGTAATTGATCTGCGAGGGGACACATTGGAATTTATCAGCCACTTCGCTTCTTTTGATCTCGACACTTTCCCGTTCACTCAGCTCCAGGACTTCCTTCAGATATTTCTCGATTATGTCGGATATATTCCTCACCAGGCCTCCTCCTCCCTGACTTTGACTATATTTGACTTTAATTATAAATGAATTATGTAAAAAGTTGCAAGATGGATGCCTTATTAATTTTCCCATTTAATAAATATCTCAAACGTAACAAGAGCAAATTCTTCCAGCTGTATAGAGTATTCAGCCGGTGGGCTTTTGGGTGCTTGTCATGGGTGGGAAATTTGGTTTTGGTGAAAGGGGGGACGTGTATGCAGGGTACGTTTGCAGCTCGCTGGGGAGGGCAGCCGGAATATACGGGTGAAGGAGGGAGAGTGAATGCGAGTGGGGATGATGGGAAGTTGAATGGGTGCTAAGTTGGGGTGGGTTGAGCTGGGGTGAGCTGGGTTGAGGGAGATTGGATGGGACGTTTCTTTGCTTGGCAATGGTGTGTGGTAAGTGGATGAGTGAGAAGTTCGCTAGACGATTTGATTAGACGTAGGAGTTGGTAAACTATTTGGCAGAACGGTTAGATATGACGTTAGGTTGGTAGGATATCGGTAGGAGTGATTAAGTTTGCGGTTTTTGCTAACAGCTCTCTTATGTCGGATAAAAACCAGGTTTATTCATCCATCAGGACTTTTCTTTTTCCAGCAGCATGAAAGTGCTAGGTGACGGTGCTACTGTGTTTGGATTTGAACGAAGATGGCAATCTATTGATGGAGCTTGCGGATGGGATCCCGCGATATTTGTGGCAATTGGTAAATTAAGCGAGGAATTCGGTAGATTAATCGGTCATTTGATTGAATAAATCGTTGAGTTGGTAAATTAATCGGTCGTTTGATTAAATTCACAGTTTAAACGCCTGCTAGCTCATATATTCGATTCAAAGCACTGCTTGTTTGCCCGCCCGGCATCTATTTTTCAGCCATATGGGGAAGTTTGCGGGCGGGCTATGGCTGTTTTGTGGCAATTGGTAAATTAAGTGAGGAATTCGGTAGATTAATCGGTCGTTTGATTGAATAAATCGTTGAGTTGGTAAATTAATCGGTCATTTGATTAAATTCACAGTTTAAACGCCTGCTAGCTCATATATTTGATTTAAAACACTGCTTGTTTGCCCGCCCGGCATCTATTTTTCAGCCATTTGGGGAAGTTTGCGGGCAGACTATGACTGTTTTGTGGTAAATGGTAAATTATTTAAGGAATTCGGTAAATTAATCGTCCAATTGATAAAATTAATCGCCGAGTCGGTAGATTATCGAGCCAATTAATGAAATCCATATTTCAAACAGCCGCTCTCCCCTTTTTTCAAACCACAAGCAACGCTCTTAAAGCCCTCCGGCTATTCATTTTCACCAAACGATCCCTTTTCTGATCAAAACCCACTCCAACATAAACTAAAAAGCACAAAAAAAGAACAGTCTCACAGACTGTTCTTCGTTTCGCCCGGCAGCGTCCTACTCTCACAGGGGGAGAGCCCCCAACTACCATCGGCGCTGAGAAGCTTAACTTCCGTGTTCGGTATGGGAACGGGTGTGACCTTCTCGCTATCGCCACCAGACTATTTAGATGAGGTTTTTGTTCCCTCAAAACTAGATAATGCAGAAGAAGAATTACAAAGCAATCAAATGTGGTTAAGTCCTCGATCTATTAGTATCTGTCAGCTCCACGTGTCACCACGCTTCCACCTCAGACCTATCAACCTGATCATCTTTCAGGGATCTTACTAGCTTGACGCTATGGGAAATCTCATCTCGAGGGGGGCTTCATGCTTAGATGCTTTCAGCACTTATCCCTTCCGCACATAGCTACCCAGCGATGCCTTTGGCAAGACAACTGGTACACCAGCGGTGCGTCCATCCCGGTCCTCTCGTACTAAGGACAGCTCCTCTCAAATTTCCTGCGCCCACGACGGATAGGGACCGAACTGTCTCACGACGTTCTGAACCCAGCTCGCGTACCGCTTTAATGGGCGAACAGCCCAACCCTTGGGACCGACTACAGCCCCAGGATGCGATGAGCCGACATCGAGGTGCCAAACCTCCCCGTCGATGTGGACTCTTGGGGGAGATAAGCCTGTTATCCCCGGGGTAGCTTTTATCCGTTGAGCGATGGCCCTTCCATGC
>NC_022524.1:37500-95000 GCF_000473245.1 Bacillus infantis NRRL B-14911 | reverse complement strand
CAAACTCTCCATATAAGAGTAAGATTTAGCTCTGATAAAAATAAGATTTACGTTGACGTTTTTGTTCGTTCAGTTTTCAAAGAACAATCTTTTATGTTGTCGCTCATTAGGCGACTTAACTATCTTATCATAACCAAGTTAGTGAGTCAATAGTTTTTTTATTTCTTTTTTCTGGCTTGCTTGCTGTCTTGCAGCAACAGATATTAATATACCACCTATATAAGAGGTGCGCAATACATTTTTATTAAAAATATACACCATTATTAAAGAAAAACTATTCTTATTTTTCCGCTTTTGCTTAGCGTGGACACTTGCAGGCCAAGAGCTAATCTTTCTCTCTTAATTGTCCGCTCCCGCTCTTAAAAACCCCATTTCCTTCTATAATAAAAAAGCTGGAGGCAGGCCCGGTTGATCGGGTCTGCCTCCAGCAGGCAAAAAAGCTGCGGCCTTATTTTTTCTATTAACGGTGGCGCATCAGCGGGAACAGCAGTACATCCCTGATGGAAGGGGAATTTGTCAGGAGCATGACAAGGCGGTCAATCCCGATTCCCAGTCCTCCTGTCGGCGGCATACCGTATTCAAGGGCTTCAATAAAGTCATCATCCATCATATGCGCCTCATCATTTCCTTGCTCGCGCTCTTTCAGCTGTGCTTCAAAGCGTTCGCGCTGGTCGATAGGATCATTCAGCTCCGTGAAGGCATTAGCGTGCTCACGGGCAACAATGAATAATTCAAAGCGGTCAGTGAATCTCGGATCCTCTTCGTTCTTTTTCGCAAGAGGGGAGATCTCAACAGGATGCCCGTAGATGAATGTAGGCTGAATCAGCTTTTCTTCTACTTTCTGTTCAAAGAATTCATTGACGATATGGCCATATTCCATTGTTTCTTTGATTTCTACATTATGTTCCTTTGCAAGGGCCTGGGCCTCTTCCTTGCTCATCTGTTTCCAGAAGTCTACACCAGTATGCTCCTTGATTGCATCAACCATATGAAGTCTTGTCCATTCCGGCTTTAAATTCACTTCATAGTCACCGTATTGGACAGTCGTAGTTCCAAGGACTTCTTCAGCTATATGCGCAACCAGGTTCTCGGTCAGGCTCATGATATCGCGGTAATCTGCATAAGCTTCATAAAGCTCGATCATTGTAAACTCTGGGTTATGCCTTGTAGAAACACCTTCATTACGGAATACGCGGCCGATTTCATACACTTTCTCCAGCCCGCCCACAATCAGGCGCTTTAAGTGCAGCTCGATTGCGATACGCATATACAGTTCCATATCAAGAGCATTGTGATGGGTAATGAACGGGCGTGCAGATGCTCCTCCTGCGATTGAGTGCATCATTGGCGTTTCCACTTCAAGATAGCCGTGGCTGTCCAGATAGCGGCGCATCGATTGGATGATGCGGCTTCTTGTAATGAACGTCTTTTTGCTTTCCTGGCTCATGATCAGATCCAGGTAGCGCTGGCGGTATCTTTGCTCAACATCCTTTAAGCCGTGGAATTTCTCAGGCAGCGGACGCAGTGACTTGGTCAGAAGCTCGAATGCCTCCACCTTGATGGAAAGTTCGCCAACCTTTGTCTTGAACAGTGTGCCTGTTACGCCGACAAGGTCGCCAAGATCAGCACTGTTAAAGATTTCATAGCTTTCTTCCCCTATAGCGTCCTGTCTTACATAGATCTGGATCTGGCCCTTAAGGTCCTGGATGTGTGCAAAGCCCGCTTTTCCTTTTCCGCGCTTTGTCATGATCCGGCCGGCAAGAGTGACAGAAATATTCTGTTCTTCGATTGCTTCTTTCTCCTGTTCGCCATACTCATCAATCAAATCCTGGGACTGATGGGAACGCTCAAATCTCTTACCGAATGGATCCATTCCTTTTTCCCGCAGGCTGTTCATTTTTTCCCTGCGGACTCTCATTAAGTCATTTAACTCTTCACGGCTTTCGCTCACGGAAAATCATCTCCAATACTGATCTTTTTATGTAAACCCTCATTCAGGAACATCAGGTTTGTTTTGTATACTTCTATTATTTTACACAATTGACGTGAAACAGACATCATAAATGCAGAAATAGCGAAAAACTGCCAGCAAACCACTGGCAGTTTCTAATTATAACAAAAGTGTTTCAGATAGAGAAGAAAATGATAGCATCTTAGCCTGCCTGGATTTCCTTGGCTTCCGCATCAAGAGCAAGCGCATTAAGGAGAGTTACAAGCTCTTCTCTTGTATTGCATTCATTGACTGCATTGCGGGCCTTGCCATTCCCTCTTATTCCCTTTAGATACCAGGCCGCATGCTTTCTCATTTCGCGCACAGCGATATACTCGCTCTTCAGGGCAATCAGGCGGTCAAGGTGAAGGATGCATACATCTATTTTTTCTCGCACAGATGGTTCATCCATCAGCTGCCCCGTTTCGAGGTACTTAACGGTACGGTAGATCATCCACGGATTCCCGAGTGCAGCGCGTCCAATCATAACGCCGTCCACCCCTGTTTCTTCCAGCATTCTTTTCGCGTCCTGCGGAGTTTGGACATCGCCGTTTCCAATCAGCGGTATGGAGATATTCTGCTTCACTTCTTTAATAATATCCCAGTTTGCCTGGCCTTCATACATTTGTACACGCGTCCGTCCATGAAGGGCAACTGCCTTTCCTCCGGCACGTTCGACAGCCTGGGCATTGCGCACAGCATATATATGGTCATCGTCCCAGCCCATCCGCATCTTAACGGTTACAGGCTTTGAAACAGCCGCTGTTACAGCCGAAACCATTTCATAAATTTTATCGGGATCCAGCAGCCACTTGGCGCCGGCATCACATTTGGTGATCTTCGGAACCGGACATCCCATATTGATATCAATGATATCAGCGTTTGTATTTTCATCTACAAACTTGGCGGCTTCAACCAGTGTATCTTTTTCTCCGCCAAAAATCTGCAGGCTTAAAGGCTTTTCCCGCTCATCTATATACAGCATGTTCATCGTCTTTTCATTTTTCATGACGATTCCTTTATCGCTGATCATTTCGGCACAGACGAGGCCTGCCCCGAATTCTTTAACGGTCAGGCGGAAGGCTGAGTTGCAGATTCCGGCCATCGGCGCCAGGACAACAGGATTCTTCATCTCAATGTTGCCAATCTTAAGCATGTCGGTACCTCCTGTTTCTTTCAATCTCTATTAGTCAATCTCCTGTGTCGGAGTTAATTCTTCAATGCTGATTTTCAATACATGCGCTACCTGGACGATGAAATCATCAGCGGGCATACGATTGCCCCTTTCAATTTCGCCAAGTACAGAGACTGAGACACCCAGCTCCTTCGCAAAGCTTTCCTGTGTAAAACCTTTTAATTTTCGAAAAGCCCGAATACGTCTTCCCCATTTTTCTGCTTCCATATTCGCACTCCTTCTCTATCAGGTATTTCCTCCAGCAATGCTTCAAGAGGCGTGTCCATTACCGGAACATCCGTTCTCTCCCCTATTTCAGCAAGAGGCACAATGACAAATGCCCGTTCCTTCATTCGGGGATGAGGAATGATAAGGTCCTCTGTTATCATATTTTCATGATTATACAGCAGAATGTCAAGGTCTATAGTGCGCGGACCCCACCGGATATCCCTTTTTCTGCCAATCTTCTGCTCGATGGACATGCATGATTCCAGCAATTCATGCGGCGATCTGTCTGTATCTGCAGCTATGACCATATTTAAGAATTCCCCCTGGTCCTCGTAGCCGACCGGATCTGTTTCATAAATGGAAGAATAACTTGCCAAATCTATTCCAGGATGCTCTGAAAGCATTTGGATGGCTTCCTTGAGATTCGCCGCTCTGTCCCCCATATTGGAGCCCAATGCGATAAATACCCTATTTTCCACGCTTATCGTCCCCTTGTAATTTCAACTGCTACAGAATCATAGTGGCCAGGGATCGGCGGATCCGGCTTGATGACTCTGACGGTTACTGAGCTGATTGCAGGGAACCGCCCCAGCATCTCAGCAGATATTTTTTCAGCCAGCGCTTCTACGAGTTTGAACGGCTTTCCTTCAACAACCTCTTTGCAGACCTGATAGATCTCTCCATAATTGATGGAATCCTCGAGATTGTCGCTTTTACCCGCTTTCTCTAAATCCGTCTCTACAATTACATCAACAGCAAAACGCTGTCCTAGCTTTGTTTCTTCGGGAAAAACACCATGATAGCCATAGAATTTCATATTATTTAAATATATTTTATCCATGCAGCTCCCCCTTCCCCATCAGGGCATCCATCATTTTCGCCAGACGGCTCATCTCCTTTACATCATGGATCCTGATGATCTGGCAGCCTTTTTGGATGCCATAGCAGACGGTTGCCCCTGTTCCTTCCACCCTTTCCTCCACAGGGAGATCAAGGATGGTGCCGATAAAAGATTTCCTTGAGGTACCCAGAAGCACCGGATAACCGAGACTGGTGATTGTGTCAAGATTCCTCATCATCTCAAGATTGTAAGGCAGGTTTTTCGCAAACCCGATTCCCGGGTCAAGAATGATATTTTCCTCTTTAACCCCCGCATTCCTGGCAATATGGATGCTTTCATACAGATCATTGAGCACATCTCGGACAAATACGGAATAATCCCTGTTTTCCCGGTTGTGCATCAGGATGATGGGTACCTCAAGCCTTGATGCCGTTTCTGCCATCTTAGGGTCCTTCTTCGCCCCCCACACATCGTTGATGATGTGGGCGCCCGCGCTGATGGCTTCTTCTGCCACAGCCGCTTTATAGGTATCGATCGAGATTGGCAGAGGCACTTCCTTCGCAACCGCCCTGATCACCGGAATCACCCGCTCAAGCTCTTCTTCTGCAGAAACCTCGGCAAAGCCCGGCCTTGTCGATTCCCCGCCAACGTCAATGATATCAGCTCCGTTAGCAGCCATCTCCAGCGCATGCTTCACCGCCTTGTCAGCATCAAAGTATTTTCCTCCGTCAGAAAAAGAGTCGGGGGTCGCGTTCAGGATCCCCATCACTAATGTTTTTTTTCCATAGTCCAGCTCATATGGCCCGCAATTTATGATTTGTCTGTTCATCTCTGTCCCTCCATTAGAAGTCCTTCTCGTCCCCATAGATGACTGCTGTATTTCCTGTACTCTTTGTGCAGCATTCCGGCAAGACGGCCGGCGCCCCCTGGAAAAGAAACACCGGCAAAGCTTGCGGCAGGTGCAATCTCCTGAATGGAGTTGGTAACAAACACTTCGTCTGCACGCATCATTTCCTCTGCCTGATAAAAGCCTTCCTGCACCTGCAGGCCATTTTTTTCGGCAAGCAGCAGCACAAATTGCCTGGTGATGCCGTTCAGGATGCCCGTTTCCAAGGATGGGGTATATAAAATATTCCCTTTCGTCCAGAAAAGATTAGAGACAACCCCTTCAGCCAGAAACCCTTCTTTTGTCAGAAAGATCCCTTCCTGTCCAGGTGTATTCCCAAGCTCTCTTTTAGCAAGGATGTTGTTCATATAGTGGTGGGACTTCAGCCGTTCATCCCCCTCTGGCGTATTGCGCCTCATTTTGAGGAGGACCAGCTGTTTTTCCGCCATTTCCCCCGCTGGCGGCAGCGGCCGTGCAAAAAGGATCGTCTGGGGGCTGCTGTAAACATCAGGGGGGAGGCCAAGCTCTTCAATGCCTGCAGATACATTCAGCCTTACATTGGCATTTGTGCAGCCATTCCGTTCCAGCACCATGCTGATTTTCCCCGCTAGTTCCTCTCTTGAAAAAGCAGCCTCGATATTGAGAGTGCTGAGCCCCCGGTTAAGCCTGTCCAGATGATCATCCAGCAGAAACGGATGGCCATCATATACCCTGAATGTTTCGAAAAGCCCCATTCCGTAGAGAAAGCCATGGTCAAAAGGCGAAATCACCGCTTCTTCAGCTGAAACAAGCCGGTCGTTTATTAAAATATGCATACTTAAGCCCCAACCATCTTAGCATTTTTATAATGGGCGATGAAGTTGCTTAATAGTACTTTCCCCGACTGTGTCATGATGGATTCTGGATGGAACTGGACACCTTCTGCACTCAAGGTTTTATGGCGGATGGCCATGATTTCGCCTTCCTCTGTCCATGCAGAAATTTCAAAGCAGTCTGGCAGGGTTTCTTTTTTCACAATCAAAGAGTGATATCTGGTTGCCGGGAAAGGGTTCGGCAAACCGGCAAAAATGGTTTTGCCGTCATGGTAGATTTCCGAGGTTTTCCCATGCATCAGCCTTTCTGCCTGCACAACATCCCCGCCGAATGACTGGGCAAGAGACTGGTGACCAAGGCAGACGCCAAAAATGGGGATCTTTCCTGCAAAATGGGAGATCGCTTCCAGGCTGATTCCTGCTTCATTCGGGCTGCAGGGTCCTGGGGAGATCATCAGAAAAGAAGGGCTGGCTGCTGCAATGTCCTCCAGTGCCGCCTCATCATTTCTTTTTACAACCAGCTCTTCTCCCAGTTCCCCCAAATATTGAACGAGATTATAGGTAAATGAATCAAAGTTATCAATCATATAGATCATATCAGATGCTCCCCGCCATTCTCGGCCAGCTCCTTCGCCTTCCAGAGGGCCATCGCTTTTTTGAGTGATTCTTTATATTCATGCTTCGGATTGGAGTCGATGACAATGCCGGCTCCTGCCTGCACATGGGCCTTGCCGTCTTTTACGAGCATGGTGCGGATGACGATATTCAGCTCCATATCCCCGTTGAAGCCGATCCATCCGATTGATCCTGTATACAAGCCCCTTCTGACAGGCTCCAGCTCTTCAATGATCTCCATCGTCCTGATCTTCGGCGCCCCGGTAATCGTCCCGCCGGGAAAAACAGCATCTATGACATCATAGGGAGATTTGCCTTGTGCGAGAACTCCCCTGACATTGGAAACAATATGCATCACATGGGAGTACTTTTCAATCACCATGAATTCATTCACTTCCACTGATCCGTATTCGGCAACACGGCCGAGGTCATTCCGCTCCAGGTCTACAAGCATGACATGCTCTGCCCGCTCCTTCTCATTCTGGATCAATTCCTCGGCAAGCCTCAGGTCCTCCGCTTCATCGGCCCCTCTCGATCTAGTGCCCGCTATCGGCCGCGTGCTGATCTCCTGCCCGTTCTTCTTGACCAGCAGCTCAGGCGAACCGCTGACAATCTGGTAATCAGGTGTATGGATAAAAGCCATATATGGCGACGGATTGAGCTGGCGGAGCTGGTCGTACACATCAATCGCTTCGACACCGATCGGTCTTGTCTGCCTAACCGACAGATTAACCTGGAATACATCCCCCTTGGAAATGTAATCCTGAATCCTGCTTACCGCTTCCTTGAATTCTTCTTCTTTCATTGATACTTCAAGATCTTCGCCAGCCTGTGTTTTTTCCGGAATATAAAGGGCAGGAACAGTGCCTGTCCAGCGGCTCACCCAGTCATCCGCCCTTTTTTCAATACGGCCGGCATCAACTGAGGAATCATATAAAAACAGAAGCCAGAGTTCCTCCTCTTCATGATCAAAGACAAACCATTCCCTGAACAGAAAAAAATGGACATCAGGAAGCTCTAGGTCGTCTTTTGACCAGACTGGGAGCTTTTCAACATATCTTGCATAATCATAGCTAATATATCCAATTGCCCCTCCCTGGAAGTCCGGCAGCTCTTCCAGCCTTTCAGCTTCATAGCGGCCCATATATTCCTTCAGGCAATGAAGCGGATTACCTTCCAGCAGCTCTGTACCTGCTTGGGTTACAGCCTTAAGTTGCACGCCCCGGCCAGTCAAGATCACTTCCGGGTCAAAGGCTGCCATGCTGTACCTTCCGCCACGTCCGCTCTCCAGGAGGACATGATTCTCTTTGCCTGCAGATAAATGACGGTAATGCTGATAAAACTCTGTATATGTATAAGCAGTTCTCCTGCTGTAGATTGACAGCTTCTCCAAACTGAACACTCCCATCCCAATAACTACTTTTCATCATACATGATTTGGAGCCGCCAGGACAGGTCCTCTGCTCTCTGTAAAAGCAGAAAAAAACAGCAGCCGGGCGGCTGCTGCTCTTTGTATCTTCTATTCTTCGAACTGGTAAAGCGGTGTGCTCAAATAGCGCTCCCCGTTGCTCGGGATGATAGCAAGGACTTTCTTGCCTTTTCCGAGCTCTTTGGCAACTTTGAGGGCCGCATAGATGGCTGCACCTGATGAGATTCCACCCAGGATTCCCTCTTCTTTTGCCGCACGGCGGGCATATTCAAAGGCATCATCATTCGTTACCTTGATTACCCCGTCATATACTTCAGTATCAAGGATATCCGGTACAAACCCGGCGCCTATGCCCTGGATTTTGTGAGGGCCCGGCTTCCCGCCGGAGAGGACCGGTGAATCTGCGGGCTCTACCGCATAAATCTTAACTGAGCCAAACTTCTCCTTAAGCACCTCTCCGGCACCTGTGATCGTTCCGCCAGTGCCGATTCCTGAGATGAAAGCGTCGACCTGATCCATCTGTTCAGCAATTTCCTTTCCTGTTGTCCTTCTGTGGACCTCTGGATTGGCTTCGTTCTTGAATTGCTGAGGCATGAAATAGCCATGCTCCTTCGCCAGCTCTTCAGCCTTGCGGATCGCTCCTCCCATTCCCTCAGGCCCTGGAGTGAGCACAAGCTCCGCTCCATAAGCGCGAAGAAGATTGCGGCGCTCCATACTCATCGTTTCCGGCATGACGAGGATGGCCTTATAGCCTTTCGCTGCTGCGACCATCGCCAGTCCGATCCCAGTGTTCCCTGAAGTCGGTTCGATGATTGTATCACCGGCTTTCAGATTCCCATCCTGTTCAGCAGCTTCAATCATGGCAAGCGCAATCCGGTCCTTGACGCTGCTGCCTGGATTCATATATTCCAGCTTCAAGTAAACATCAGCACTATTGTCATCTGTCAGCCGGTTCAATTTGACGATCGGGGTCTGCCCGACCAATTCTGTAATCGAGTTTGCTACACGCACCATTTACATCCGCTCCCTATCCGAGTATTTTTATTGGTTTTATAAAAAACTTAACAGCGCAACAGAGAATTGTCAATCAATATGCAGTCAAATCGACCCTATTTTTTAGAATTTTCTTTTAATAAAGGAGCCTTGGAATTCACTATGTAGTATTATATACCCTCATGCCTGCCTTTATGTTGCGGATAAACAAAAACGGACAGGCTGCCTGTCCGTTTTCATCCTATTGCTTTTCTTCCTGTTTATCATAGAAAGAGTCGACCTTGATTTCATTCCAGAAAGGTTTGGCCGAAGCTGGGGTGTCCATCTGCTCGAGAGCGACCTGCCGGCGGATTTGGTTTTTCACATCCTTGAAAGCATAATTGCGTCCATCCAGATGCTCATGCAGCAGGATTACTGCATACCCGTCCTCTACTTCAACCGGTTCACTCCATTCCCCTTCTTTCAGCTTTGCCGCTTCATCAATGAAATCCTGTGAAAAGCGCTCATCCTCTTCGCTGATGAAGCCAGTTTCCCCGCCCTGGTTTGCCGTGAATTCATCAATCGACCTCTCCATGGCCAGTACCGGGAAGCTGGAGCCATTTTCAAGCTCTTTTATGGTCTGTTCAGCTTCCTTTTTTGTTTTAACGACAATTTGGGAAATATGATAGGAATCCGGAACCTGAAAAAGACTCTTATTTTGATCATAATAGTCCTTCATTTCCTCTTCAGTCACCACAACATCCCTTGTCAGCAGTTCCTCCAGGAGCAGGCTGTATTTAATCTGCTCCTTCCACTTGCTTTCATCAAGCTGCTGCAGCCGGTTGCCCTGGTACATGGTTTTGACCAGCGTGAGCTCCCTTTCGACCGCATCCTTTGATACCTCAACATCGTATTTCTCCGCCATGGCTCCGATCACTTTCTGGTCAATCAGATCATTCAGCACTTCCTTGCCATAGCGCTGCTCCATTTCGTTCAGCCATTCTTCTCTCGTAATTTTATCTTTTCCGACCTCGGCCACTGTTTCCCCGCTGCCGGCAAACAGCACAGCTGGCCTGATAGTCAATAATAAGATAAAAATGATGTTCAAAACGAACAGGCTGGCAATAATCAGCCAAAGATGCTTTTTTTTCACAGTTTCCTCCCCCAGAAAACAGCTTTATACCGCTTCGCTTTTTAGTGCCTCAAGCTCTTCTTTTGAGTAATGGTATTTTTCGTTGCAGAAATGGCATTGGGCTTCTGCTTCGCCGTCTGTATCGATCATATCCTGGATTTCATCCCTGCCCAGGCTGATGATGCTCGTTGCAAACCGCTCCTTGGAGCATGTGCATTCAAAGGATACTGGCATTTTTTCCAGAATCTTTACATTTCCCTCTCCAAGAATCTCATTCAAGAGCTCTTCCGGTGTAAGGCCTTTTTCAATCAGCTTGGACACAGGAGGAATTTCCTTCAGCCTGTTCTCAATTCTTGTAATTGTCTCTTCATCTGTTCCTGGAAGGAGCTGAAGAATGAACCCTCCAGAGGCAAGAATCGTATTGTCCGGATTTACAAGAACACCAACTCCGACAGAGGAAGGAAGCTGCTCAGACATAGCAAAATAATAAGTGAAATCCTCTCCAAGCTCACCTGAAACGATTGGCACCTGTCCTGTGAAATGCTCTCTCATCCCGATGTCCTTGACGACAGTCAGCATGCCATCAGTACCGACTGCCCTGCGGACATCCAGCTTCCCTTGCTCATTCAAGTCGAAATGGGTCTGCGGATGTGTCACATAGCCGCGGACCTCTCCCTTAGAATTGCTGTCAACCAGGATTGGGCCAAGCGGGCCGCCGCCTTCAATTTTGATGGTCAGCTTTTCCTCGCCTTTCAGCATCGCCCCCATCATCACACCTGCAGTCATTGCCCTGCCAAGAGCAGCAGAAGCCGTCGGCCACGTGTAATGCCTTCTTTGCGCCTCTCCCACCGTATCTGTGCTGCGGGCAGCGTACGCACGCACCTGTCCATTAAAGGCAAGCGCCTTAATCAAATAATCTTCCATCTTGTACTCCTTTCAAAGCTGTATTTCCTATTTCTTTATACTTTCCCTATTTCGTTTATAAATTAACTGTAATCCTTTCAATGTTAAAAACGGGTCGACAATGTCGATCATATTTGATTCCTGGGCAATCAGATTGGCAAGTCCACCGGTGGCAATGACCAATGGATTTTCATCACTCTGGTCCTTCATCCTCTTCACGATGCCCTCTACCTGTCCAACATATCCGTACACAATGCCTGATTGCATGGCGGCTACCGTATTCTTGCCGACAATATGTTCAGGACGGGCAATTTCTATCCTCGGAAGCTTAGCGGCCTTTGAATATAATGCCTCAGTCGAAATGTTGACGCCTGGTGCAATTGCTCCGCCCATATACTGCTTATCAGCATTAATATAGCAGTAAGTTGTCGCAGTCCCAAAATCGACTATGATAAGCGGTCCGCCATACTCATGGATGGCTGCAACTGCATTGACGATCCTGTCAGCGCCCACCTCGCGCGGATTTTCATACTTGATATTAAGACCGGTCTTAATGCCGGGGCCAACGACAAGGGGCTTATGATGAAAGTACTTCTGGCACATTCTTTCAAGCGCAAACATGATCGGCGGCACAACCGAAGAAATAATGATGCCATCTATGTTAGAAAATGAGAGATTCACATGCTCAAAAAGAGATTTCACGATCATCCCATATTCATCTTCTGTTTTATTCCGGTTCGTCTCTATTCTCCAATGGTGCTTCAGCTCTTCGCCATCATATACACCAAGCACAATATTTGTATTTCCCACGTCAAATACAAAGATCAACATTCTCACCACTTTTATAATTTTTCTAACACAAACACACTGCCAACATCATATCACAACTCCTGCCGAATCGTAATAGAAAAAGACCTGCACCCTGTCCTTGCCCGCCAGGAGATCCTGCGTGCCTGAAAACAGACGCTGCTGCTGAGCCTGTGCCCATTTAAAGATACCCTTATTGTTTCCCAAAAAGCAAAAAGCTGACTCAGGCGGCCAGATTGTGGCTTTCCTGAGTCAGCTTCTTTGTCGATTATAGGTCGCGCTTTTCGTCAGCGCTGCCGGTTGGGCCGGCATCATCCTTAGGTGCAACCGGATCATTTGAATCTGCCGGATGGATTTCCTTCACAGCATCTTCATCTTTCTTGATGTTGATATTGACCTTCACATCATCTGTGCTTGCGTCGATCACTTTGCGGTCAGGCAGCTTGCCATTGTCCACAAGGCTCTTGATCTGTTCAGCATCAAGAGTTTCAACTTCCAGAAGTGTGTTGGCAATCAAGTCAAGCTTATCGCGGTTTTCTGTAAGGACTTTTCTTGCTTTTTCATAACACTCTTTAATGATGCGCTGGATTTCCAGGTCGATTTCGTAGGCAATCGCATCAGAGTAGTTCTGCTCGTTGTTGAAATCCCTGCCAAGGAACACTTGGCCCTGGGACTGTCCGAACTGAAGCGGTCCGAGCTTATCGCTCATACCGAATTCAGTCACCATTCTCCTGGCAATGCCGGTTGCGCGCTGGAAGTCATTGTGCGCGCCTGTGCTGACTTCGCCAAAGACAATCTCTTCGGCAACACGTCCGCCCAGGAGGCCGACAATCTTATCCAAAAGCTCCGGCTTCGTCATGAAGTATCGGTCTTCCTTCGGCAGCATGACGGCATATCCGCCAGCCTGGCCGCGCGGAACGATGGTTACCTTATGGACCATTTCAGCCTCATCCAGCATGACACCGATCACAGTATGCCCGGCTTCATGGAATGCCACGATATTTCTTTCTTTCTTGGAAATGACGCGGCTTTTCTTGGCAGGTCCGGCTATAACTCTGTCCGTCGCCTCATCAATATCGGTCATATCGACTTTTTTCTTATTCTGGCGTGCCGCGACAAGGGCAGCCTCATTCAATAAGTTTTCAAGGTCGGCACCTGAGAAGCCTGGCGTCCTTGCTGCAATAGCCTTCAGATTTACAGACTCATCAAGCGGCTTATTGCGGGCATGTACCTTCAGTACTGCTTCACGTCCATTAACGTCCGGACGGTCAACAGTGATCTGGCGGTCAAATCGTCCCGGACGCAGAAGGGCCGGGTCAAGAATATCCGGACGGTTCGTTGCGGCTACGATGATGATTCCTTCGTTAGCCCCGAATCCATCCATTTCAACAAGCAATTGGTTCAGCGTCTGTTCGCGCTCATCATGGCCTCCGCCAAGTCCGGCGCCACGCTGGCGTCCCACTGCATCAATCTCATCAATGAATATAATACACGGTGCATTTTTCTTGGCGTTCTCAAACAGGTCACGCACACGGGATGCACCGACACCAACAAACATTTCAACGAAATCGGAACCGCTGATCGAGAAGAACGGTACGCCTGCTTCACCGGCAACAGCACGCGCCAGCAGGGTTTTACCGGTACCCGGAGGTCCGACCAGAAGCACCCCTTTAGGAATTCGGGCCCCAAGATCCGCGAATTTGCGTGGATCCTTCAGGAACTCGACGACTTCTACAAGTTCTTGCTTTTCTTCATCCGCACCAGCAACATCCTTGAAGCGGACTTTCTTTTTTTCTTCACTATAAAGCTTGGCTTTGCTCTTGCCGAAGTTCATGACCCGGCTGCCGCCGCCCTGTGCTTGATTAAGCAGGAAGAAGAACAGGATGAAAATGATGATGAACGGAATGATGCTAGTGAAGAATGTTACCCAGCCGCTCGTTTCCTTGGCAGGCTGTACATCCACCTTCGCATTGGCTGCCGCCTCATCTATGCGGTCCAGCAGATTGTCGCTGTTCCATACATATGTGATAAAGAATTTATCTTCATCATAGCCTTCAAGCTTGCCCCGCACCTCAAATACCCCGCGCTCAGGCTGCATTGAAAGCTCTGTTACCTCGCCGCTGTCCAGGTAACCGACGAATTCGTCATAAGATATATGGTCTGTCGGCTCATTGTTGCCGTTAAAGAAGCTGACAACGCCTATAATGACTAAAAAGATTAATAAATAAAAGATGGTATTCCGGAAGATCCGATTCATCCCTTACCTCCTCCCACGGTAAACAAACTATATTGTATAGTATCATAGTAAATCATGCCAATTCAAGAAATTACACTTTTGAAAACCGGGCTGGTCCATGCTTTTAGCAAGGCTTGTCATAAACCTCTCACATATAGGATTGCTTAATCATTGTTTGTGTATACTTCAGGCTTCAAAACCCCTATATATGGAAGGTTGCGGTATCTTTCCGCATAGTCAAGGCCATAGCCAACCACGAATTCATCCGGAACGATGAACCCTACATAATCGGCTTTGATATCTGCCTTTCTGCCGGTCGGTTTATCCAGAAGAGTGACAATCTTGATGCTTTTTGCTTTCCTGTAGCGGAACAGTTCAACCAGATAGCTTAGTGTCAGGCCGCTGTCGATGATGTCTTCAATGATCAGGATGTCCCTGCCTTCCACTGAAGTATCCAGGTCTTTCAGGATTTTGACTTCTCCGGAAGAGACTGTTGAATTGCCGTAGCTGGAAACGTCCATAAAGTCCATCTCAAGATACGTATCAATGCGCTTCAAAAGGTCTCCCATGAAAGGCATTGCCCCTTTCAGGACGCCGATTGCCAAAGGATAGCGGTCCATATATTCCTCAGTCAGCTGCTGGGCAAGCTCTTTAGTCTTTGCCTGGAGTTCCTCTTCGGAAATTAGTACTTTTTCGATATCGTTTTTCATGAATAGTGTGCCCCCTAGAAGATCAATGCTTTATATATGTTAAAAAAATATTCCTGGTGTCAGAACCTGCAGGCAGCATATAAGCAGATTTGCTCAATCCGGGAATCCAGAGGATTTCCCCGCTGCTGTCAGTCACGATGGGCCAGCTGTCCCGTTCATGCAAAGGGATTTTCCTGTCGATAAAAATAGATTTCACTTTTTTCGTCCCGTTCATTCCTTTTATCGTCATTCTGTCCCCGGCTTCGCGGGTGCGGACAATAAGCGGAAAATGCACATTATCCCTGCTGACTTCAAAGCAATTCAGATCTGCCGTTCCTCTATGATCTCCGCTCTCTCCTGCCAGTAGGGCACCGGCGCTCGGAAGCTCGATTTTTCCGGGCTGATTTATCTCAAAACGATAGGCTTGCACCTCAGAGTGGCTGTACCTGAAATGGCAAAAGCCGTATGATCGCACAATTTTTAAGCCGTTTGGGAAATCAAGTGAACCGGAAGGATGAGGATTGTTCAATATTGAAAATATCTTCTCAATATGTAAGGCGGATAATGATGCAGGCCTCTCTTGATAGAGATAGTTTAATATTAGTTGAATACCTCTCCTTTGTAAAGGCATTGGCATTAGCATGAAGCGTTCTGCATCAATCGTGATTTCGGCATCTTCCTTCTTCTTCATTACTGTATTCATTTCCCGGGCCGTTAATTCCTGAAGGAGCTGTTCATCGCCGCGCAGCTCTTCGCTGAAACGCTGAAAATGAACATGGGCCTGCGGGTTTTCCGACTTCAGGAATGGCAGGACGTTTCTCCTGAAACGGTTTCGGCTGTAAACATCCTTTTCATTGCTCGGATCTCTTCGGGGGTCCAGCTCATTGCTTAAACAATACTCTTCAATCTCTCCCCGCTCAAGGCACAGGAAAGGACGGATGATCTCCCCGCCGCCAAACGGACGGGAGAAAGGGATCCCTGATCTTGCTTCCCCTGTGCTGCCTCTTGTCAGCCGCATCAGGATGGTTTCCATCTGATCATCCCCATGATGGCCGAGTGCCAGGTATGATGCCCCTGATGCCTTCATGGCCTCTTCAAAAAAGCGGTACCGGCATTCGCGCGCCGCCGTCTGGGAGCTTTTACCGGATTCCTTCATATATGCCGATACATCCTCCCTCCTCATCTCAAACGGAATGTTCCGCTCTTCACAAAAGGATTGGACAAATCGGGCTTCCTGATAGGATTCCTCACCCCTGAACATATGGTCAAAATGAATCGCCGCGGGTTCAGCTCCCCACACCTTGCGTTTTTTCCACAGCAGGTGGAGAAGTGCAAGGGAATCGGGGCCTCCGGACACGCCTACAAGCACCTTTTTGCCTTCAAGCCGCACACCATGATGCCGAAGGAAAGCTTCGGCTTTTGCATCAAGCATAATAAATTCTTCCTTACCTGAAAAATCTATAGTCCCTTATACCCCTGGTGATGGGTGAATAACCTTATTGAAGGAAACTACTATATTAAGAATAGCATCTTTGCCTGCAATCTCCAAAGCATAACCCTGATGGAATGCATATCGCATCCAGGGGGCTTCTGCCTGCTCCATTATGTACGTATGCACAAGCGAAAAGTTTCATCATTTTTCTTTAGACCAGCTGTCCATAAATATAAACGAAATAAAGGACTGAAATAACAAAGACAATGAGCACCGTTTCCAGGAATCCGCCTTTCTTCTTCTGATCCTTGGCTCCCTGCCTGGTCCGTGAGGGGGCTGGCCGAGGACCGGCAGCCTGGTTCCTGGCTGCACTCCGCCTGGCCGTGCGGCTTTCAGGCTGCCCCGCTGCAGGCAATGCAAGAAGCTCTTTCCTCATTTCAGCAGCGGATGCATACCTTCCCTCCAGTGCCTTCATGAGCATAAGCTCATATTTCATCAGCTCTTTGTTCTGTCTGATCATATCCCTGAGCTGGCCGATGCCACCTGCAGTCTTATTGAACCGCTTAGGATAATATAGATTAATCAGCACCATTGCAGCAGCGAATAAGTCATACTGCGGATCGGCCTTCCTTGTACCAAGCCCCCAATATCCGCGGTCGTAAAACTCAGTAAATTCCTTGATTGCCCTCCCTTTGATGGTTGTACCGCCCACATCGATGCAGCGTATCCTCGGAGGAGGGGAAGTCACTATCAGGTTTTCCGGCTTAAGATCGCCAAACACCCATCCGCTCTGATGAAGCTTTTCCAGATCGCTGAGCAGCTGGGAAAGAAGCACTTCTGTCCAGGAAGGACCTTTTTGCCGGATGAAGCCGAGCAGATCAGGTCCGTGTATGTATTCCATTGCATAAAAGGAAATCCGGGCATCCTTCCTCTCCCAGTCATCGACATCAAGCAAAGAAGGCCCGAGGGCAGAACCCTGGACCTTGGCAAAGGATTTGAGCACATTTACTTCAGAGGTAACGGACATTCCATTATCACTCATCTTTAAGGCAACCTGCTGATTCCGGCACTGGGCAAGATAGACGATCCCATTCGCCCCCCAGCCAAGCTCCCTTATAATCGTATACCGGTTGCGATGCCATTTCCCTTCGATAATCGTCCCAGGGCTTACTTTACATAGACTCTTCAATGTATTGTTCATCATCACGGGAAAGCAGGCTCCTTAGTGAACGTTTTTTCTTGAAATAGCTTAAAGCTTCACGGATTGCCGGCCCGGTAGGGGTGATGCCTCCTGTTGACAGCTTTGAAAAAATGCTTGTCAGTGATTCGAGCCTTGGCGTCCAATCCAGCAGTTTTTCGACATCATTCTTTTTCCCGGGAAATACAAAAACTGCAAAACGGTTATCGCCAGAACGGGCATTCAAGCTCAAAGACAAATCGAGAAGGGCTTCCTTGACCGTCGGGAGTTTATGCTTCATGCTCGCACTTGTATCGACGAGGACCAGCACCTCAAGCTCGACTGTTTCCCCGAGCTCATCTACAACCTCCATGACCTCTCCCCTTTTTTCCGGCGGAAGGTCTTCAACCGTCTGGGAGCCGCCCAATATTTGCTGAAGCTCCTTATTCACCACACCCTGGAGTGTTTGCGTCATTGCCTTCCTCGTTACCATCTGGACCGTCTGGGATAACGCCTGCGAGTATACGACCTGGCTTACCCCGCCCCCGGAGAGGGCAATCCCGTCAATTTCATTCATGCCCCGTTCGTCAATGACATCCTTCTCCATTACTCCGATGACATTTACCGTAATGCCCTGTTCTTTCGCCAAAGCTGACATGGCCACAGGGTCTTCGCCCTGATTGGAGCAGCCGTCTGTAATAAGCAGAATCTGTTTCAGTGTTCCGGTCTTCATATAATCTCCCCTCCTGTTCCTTATTGGTACCATTTTCGACGGAACAGGACGGAAATATACATGTTCGGAGGAAGAGAGGGACAAAATAATCAGTTGGCTTTTTGGCGCAGCTTCTGGACCGGGATGGAAGCCCATTTTGGCGTATTATGCTTTATTTTGGATACTACCACAGTCATATCATCCTCGATCAGGCCTGAACGAGACCTGATGACCTCCTCCATGATCAGGTCGGCTATTTCCTGAGGATCCTCTGTTTTCAGCTCATGGATCTTCCGCTTCATCCACAGGTCATAGTTTTCCACATGCTTGGGACCTTCAAAAACACCATCGCTCATCATGATCAGGAGATCGCCTGCCTTCAGCTGCTCACTGACCACATCCACCTCGAATTCCTGCAATATCCCCATCGGCAGATTGCTTGCCTGAACCTTGAGGACCTTGCCGCCTCTCTTAATGAAGCTTGGTGTCGATCCAATCTTCAGGAACTTGGCTGCTGCATTTTGCAGATCGACCATGGCCAGATCAAGAGTGGAAAAGATTTCGTCCGTCGTCCTCAATGACAGTACAGAGTTGACCGACTTAATCGCAACCTTCTCCTCTATCCCTGATTGAAGAATCTTTTGAAGCAGCTGGAGGGTTTCCTTGCTCTCAATATGGGCCCTTTCGCCGTTCCCCATCCCGTCGCTGATGGCAATGGCATATTTACCTCCTCCAAGCTCGATGGTCGAATAGCTGTCACCGGAAATCAGTCCGCCATCCTTTGCTGCATGGGCCACCCCGGTTTCAACCGCATAGGCTTTAGCCGATCGGAAAGTCACGTAGCAGCTGCCGCTTCCAAATGTGGAACACTCCTCTGAATTGACAAGAATGGTTTCTCCCAATATATCTGACAGCATCGGGGCTATCAGTTTTTCACACTCGCCGTGCCCCCTGCAGTAGGGGATCGTCATATCAATGTCGACATTCCCCTGCTCCAGGCTGTAAATCTCCACCTGTTCGATCTGGATGTCAAACCCCTGGAGTGCGTCGAGGATGGACTCTTCCTGCTTATGATGATTTTCCCTCTCCCGCTGGATTTCTTTCGCAAAATCGCCCATTACCTCTGACACGCCCAGCAGCTGGTCTGCCACAAGCCTTCTGCTCTCCTGAACCTGCTTTTTGAGCTTCAGATTTGCCTGATAAAACGTCAGCTCCTGATGCATCGTTTCCAATACCTTTTTAGAGCGGGTGCAATGTTTTTCCCACTCCCTTGTCAGCCTTCCGGAAACGGTCCCCTGCTGGGCATCCATTTCATGCATAATTTCCTTCATATATTCATAGGTTGTATCAAAGTTCCTTGCCCAGCAATGGTCTTTCTTGAAACAGGTCTGGCATGTTTTCTCCGTGACATTGCTCAGGAAATAATCCATCTCCCTTTCCTCCCCATCCCAATCAATGGGATTATCATGGGAAGAGAAACTTTTGGACAAAGCCTGGAATACAGTCGAGAATTGGGCAACGCGCTGGGCTGTAACGTCCCGCATCTTCCGCATATACTGCTGCTGCTCCGCCGCATACTCTGGGGTCCCCGGTATATGCCTGGCAAGCTTCCCTGTCAGCGCCTGCGGGGTCAGGAAAAATAAGACCGTTGCTGCACCAGTCTCCAGAACTGTTTTCAGCAAGGTACCCGTTCCTTCCCCATACATCCCGATTAATAAGGTGGCAATCAGCAGTCCGCACGCCACGCCAAGCTTTCTCCCTTCCTTCAGCAGGCCGCCCAGGAGGCCGGAGAAAGCAAGAAGGCTCATATGATAGAAACTAGAAACATTCGCCAGGCTGAAAATCAATCCGGTCACCACCCCGACTGTTGACCCGACCGTTGCGCCTGCAACAAATGCAAATAATAGAACCAGATATCTGGATAATATATGTTCAACAGACAGGTCATACACCGACCAGCCGATCGTTCCGGTCATGACTGAGGCTAGCATGATGATCAGGCAGACTATTTCCTCAGTTTTCAAAGACTGCCTTCTTTTTGATATGCTGAGCAATGGCAGGCTCTGCAGGAAAATCAGAGTAAGGATAAAGCCGAGGCTTGCTTCCACGCCGGCCATCATCGCATCATAAAGCGACAGCTGTCCTGAAACAATATAAGCTTCTGCAATCTTCCCGATCGCCAATACGAAAAATGTATAGACCGGCAGGGCCCTTACTTCATTTTTCAGCCACTTTTTAGAAACCCGGAAGGCGAAGAGGAATATAAAGCAGATTCCAAACACTGATGCTGCATTCATCATAGATAAAGTGAATGCACCGGCAGTAAGCCCAATCAGGGCCAGCGGTGCCTTATCCCTCTTGATCAGATAGACCGCTGCAAAGAACGGCAGGCTGAAGGGCGTCAATTTCGCCAGGATGAGCGCCCTTCCCAAGAGAAATCCGATCAATAGAAGGATATAGCCCTTTTTGATAAAAAAGGCCTCCATCTTCATCTGGAACTTGTGAAGGCCTTTTGCCAATTCGAGCTTCGATCCGTTGAAATCAACTTCCCCAGCAGGATCCATTACCGTCTGTTCCGCCTTTTCCATTTATTCCACTCCCCGTATTTGTATCGTTGCTGATTATTATAAAATTGGTTATGCATAAAAGTTTGTCAAAAGAGGAGACAAGCCCATGTTTTTCTTTCGACGGCTTTCCTCCTAATAACAAAAAAGCAAACAATATAATGGAAGATAATCCCTAAAATATAATTTATGTTTTGAATATTCACTCAAAAAGAGGTTGATAATGCCTTGAAAGCGCGATTTGCCCGTCAAAAAAAATTGGCGAACCGAAAAAAAGGAGAACCGACATTTTTCTTTTAAAATATTATTGACACCACGGTCAATCCTTTGTATTATATTCCTTGTGCTTATATTATGGCGGTGTAGCTCAGCTGGCTAGAGCGTACGGTTCATACCCGTGAGGTCGGGGGTTCGATCCCCTCCGCCGCTATCCTTATCTTTAATACGGCCCCTTGGTCAAGCGGTTAAGACACCGCCCTTTCACGGCGGTAACACGGGTTCGAATCCCGTAGGGGTCATACATGAAATGCGGAGGGTGCTTGCCCAGCCCCGACAAGCTTAAGACGCCTCAGAAATGATGGCGTCTTTTGCCTTCAATTCTGAGGTGGCTTAAGACTCGAGGGGCTAGCACCCGCAGCTGGACAATGAAATGCGGAAGCGGCTTGCTCAGAGCCGACAAGCTTAAGACGCCTCAGAAATGAAGGCGTCTTTTTAGTTCTATTTTTGAGACCTAAATTAAGACTCGATGGTTGTCTGATTCTTCCCATACATCCAAAAACACCTGCTCAATTGGGAGCAGGTGTTTTTTCGTTCTGTTAAAGCGCAAAAAAAAGACAAGCCCCTCGGCCTGTCATGGTCATGCAATATATAGAAAAAATCAGCAGCAAGTTATCCTCGTTTAGCGCCTCTTCCTCCGCGTTTGGATTCAGTATTGCGTTTTAGCGAGGCCAATCGATCTTCACTGTCTTTCAGGAACTTGGCCATTTTAGACTCAAAGTTCTCTCTTGGCGGACGGCTGTCATTGGATCTTCCGTGGCGCGGACGCTGGGATCCGGAATATCCGCCCCGTGAATCGCGGCGTTCAGGCCTGTCAGTTCTTTCTGGTCTGGCAGGTCTCTCTGGCCTGTCTATTGCTTTCTTGATGGATAAGCCGATCTTTCCATCCTTCTCCACATTAATGACTTTAACCTCTACCTGGTCACCGACCTTCAGGTGATCATTAATATCCTTAACATAGTTATCTGCGACCTCACTAATGTGGACAAGACCGGTTGAACCTTCCGGCAGTTCTACGAACGCGCCGAAGTTTGTAATGCCGGTTACCTTTCCTTGTAACTTGCTGCCTACTTCGATTGACATAAAAAGATTTTGCCTCCTTAAAGATTAAAAGAATTAAACTTACTTTATATTATACAGAATTTCAAAAAAGAGTGTCAATAAGACTGCTACTCGGATGTTTTTTCCTTTTCCTTCTTTCCGTCCTTGTCCTCAGGCAGATTAAAGATGATTTCATCCTTTTCGGAAAGGAAATAGTTCTTCCTCGCAAGCTTGGCTATATATTCATCATCATTCAGTTTGACGATTTCTTCTTCCAGGAGGACCTCATTCTTTTTAAGGGAGGCGAGCTTCTTTTCAAATTTCTCTTTTTCGAGGGCCTTTTCTTCAAGAGCAGAGGATTGCGTGACGAGTGTAGAGATCATCAATACGGCGATGGCTGCAGCGCCAACGAAAAAGACAGTCAGCCTGCGGATAAGCAGGACTCTCTTCCTGGCTGTGCTGATCTCTGCATTCTCTTGCTGTTTGGCATAGTTTGTCTCGATTTTTGCTACTTTGCGTTTCCTGATGGCACTCACTCTCGCAGCCCCTCCTTGCCCATTTATTTATTTTTCCATCTGGTTATTAAGCTGTTTAAGTTATTCTTGAATGTGTGTAAATTTCCTGCCAATTTATTATATAACTTCTCGACGCTATTTTTAATCTTTTTCGGCAAAATAAACCAAAAAAGTGACCAAATCCATTTGACAGGGCTTAAAATCACTTTTAAAAGGGTCCATATGATCCTAAGTACCAGCTGCATAAGGGCCAGTATGCCTTTTCCGAGCAGCACAATAAGTGAAATAATACCCATGATGATCGATTGGATCGGTTTATAAACCAAAAGGTGTGCCATTCTGACAAAAAAGCGGAATATCGCGGCAATCGCTCCTATCAAAATTTCAAGCAGCCGGAGGAACCCCTGCTTAAGCAGGCTCTGGTAGGCGGCAAATCCACAGAACAGGGCAATAAAGATGTAGAACCTCAGCTCGCCCTGGTTGATTACGAACAATACATAAAAGACAGCAAGTCCCTGCAGACTCCAAAATAAAAAATCATTGATGAAGACAATCCAGCTTTTTCTTTTGGCGCGGCGCAGGAAGCGGTTATATGTATCGAGCGACGCGCCGAACGCGCTTCCCATGCCAATCATGGCAAGCATGGTAAGAAACTGCGCAGAAAGGGTCATCGGAATATCTTGCTAAAGAACCCTTTAGCTTTTTCCCCTTGCTGTTCATCCATATATACGAGGTCAAATACTTTCCCCTTAATGGATACGATCCCTTTCTCCACGTCCAGATTCTTCATCTGGAGATTCTGGCCGCGGATGGCCAGGAAGCCCATGACTGTCTCCAAAAGGAATTCTTCATTATCAAAGCTTTCGACCTGCTTGACGCCGGTAATATCCAGAAGCTTTCGTCCCCTCATGATGACATCATGATCAGGAGCATTGCTTTTGCCTGTGTTTGATTCATAGTATTGACTCATCCTCATCCCCCACAATCGCATAGTACAACCTTTTGTACATGTTATGAGGGAGGGGGGCCGTTTAGAACAATTCAGTCAGGTCCGGCCATTATACAATACCTGTTTCCCCGCTGGTGCTGACTTAAACATTAATTTTCCTGCTGGCCGGTGCGCTCTTCCTTCAGGATGGTGTACATTTCAGCGGCTTCTTCCTTGCGGCTTGTTTCCTGGAGGCGCTCGATCTTCGCTGTTACAATCCGCTGCCCGAGCCTGACCGTCAGCTCATCGCCGACCTTTACGGTTGAGCTGGCCTTCCCCTGCTGTCCGTTGATCAGGATCCTTCCCTGGTCAGCCACTTCCTTTGCGAGCGTTCTTCTTTTAATCAGTCTTGATACCTTCAAAAATTTATCCAGTCTCATTCTTGTCTCCCCCTTTATAGTCCTTGCTGTTTCGCTTCATCCCAGAACCGGTCCAGCTCTTCCAGGCTGTATCCGCTGAAGTCCCGGCCGCTCTCCCTGACTTTATCTTCAATATACTTAAAACGTCTGATGAACTTCTGATTGGTCGTGAAGACCGCCTGCTCCGGATCGATTTTGCAGAATCTCGCAATATTCACGAGTGCAAACAGGATATCGCCGAACTCTTTTGCTGCCTCTTCTGACCGCGGGTCCCGGTTCATTTCCTCTTCAAATTCAGACAGCTCTTCTTTAACCTTCTCCCAAGCCGGCCCGATTTCCTGCCAGTCAAAGCCTGCGCCGGCTGCTTTCTTCTGGATATCCGCCGCCTGGAGCAGCTGCGGCATTGATTTGACGATTCCGCTTAAGAGCGACTCAGGAACTGCTCCTTTTTCTTCAGCCTTGATTTCCTGCCAATTTTTCAGCACCTGCTCTTCTGTATCCGCCGAGGCGTCGCCAAAAACATGGGGATGCCTGCGGATCATTTTTTCGCTGACACCCTGAATGACATCATCTATAGAGAAATAGCCGTCATCTTCCCCGATCTGCGCGTGCAGAACTACCTGCAGGAGGACATCTCCCAGCTCCTCGATCATATGGTCGATATCTTCATTATCAATCGCTTCGATAAGCTCATAAGCTTCCTCGATCAAGTATTTCCTGAGCGATTGGTGCGTCTGCTTGAGATCCCACGGACAGCCGTCCGGCCCCCTCAATGCGGCGATGATTTCCCGGAACTTGCTGAATTCCCTGTAAAGGAGGGTTTCATCCTTTACCGGCGGCACATAGACTGAGGTCAGGTTATTGATTTCCGCTTCCCGGTCAAGCTCAAACAAAGGCACCTTCCTGATGCTTTCCCTGCTGCTCCCTGCTGCCGTGGCAATATAAATTTCATAATCGTACGGAAGCATTTCCATCAGGGTCAGCTTCACATTGCTCGCCACGTAGGTATCATACACCTGCCCGATGATCATATGATGCTTAAGCATCACTTCATCTTTCTTCAGATCAGTGGCATCCAGCAGCTGAAAGCCTTCGATCGGATCTATTTTCAGTGCCTGAAACAGGGCGTCCAGAAAGCTCTGGCCTCCCCCAATCACGATATCAATTCCCAGCACAGGGCCTTTCTCAAGCAGAATCTGAACCGTTTTCTCCGCAACCAGCGGATGGCCCGGTACAGCATAGACAACATCCCTATCTGCTGCTTTCGCCAGGAGAATATCGCAAATTTCCTCATATACCTCTTCAAAGCGGCTGTGCTTTTCGTATATACGATCAAATGATTGAAAAGCCATCCCTTCATCTTGAAGCTCCCGGATCACCGGGTGGTCCTCTGTCCTTAAATATACCGCCCCCTCAGCCTGAAGAGCTTTATAGACGCCAAAGGGCAGCTGTTCAAGGTCTCCCGCCCCAAGGCCGTAAATCGTAATCTTATTCATGTCAAATCATCTCCTGTTCCTGCCGGGCAGCAAATAGCCCAGCTTGCTTCCAAAAGGCAGCATGCTGATTTCTTCTTTTCTAAAAGTCTCTCCTTTTAAAGCTAAAAGCATGAATACAATTCCGCCTGTTGCAGCTGCACTTAAAGCTATAAGGCCGGCCGCAAGGCGCCCTTCCCCTGCCAAAGATCCTGCTGCCAGCAGGTAGGCCTTCAAATACAGCAGCATGACAGCAGCAGCAGTTCCGAGCCCCAGGATGAAGCGGCCCGGCACTAAAGGCTGCCGGAATAAGAAGCGGAGCCTGGCGTGCAGGACAAGCAGCACAACGGCGAGTGCTGCACATGCAGCAATAGCTGCTCCCATCGTCCCTGCAGCCGGCACAAGCAGAATGTTAAGGATATATTTTATCCCGAAGCCTCCAATAATCACTGCCGCCGGGAAAAAGGTGTGGCCCAGCCCCTGCAGAATGGCCGCCAGGGTCATGATGATCGAGGCAAAGAAAATGAACAGGCTCAGCACTGCGAGCACTTCTGATCCTTCCGCATTCTCAAACAGCATGATATTGACCGGCTTGATAATGGCCCATAATCCTAAGGCCGCACCTGTCCCAAAGAGCAGGCTGACACGGAGGGCTAGGCCTGCCTTTTCAGCAAGGAACTTCTGATTGTTTTTCAGTTTTTCAGCTGTGATGAGCGGAACAAGGGAAAGCGACATTGAGGTGGCAATAACGGTCCCAAGCTGTATGAGCGGCTGGCCCCTGTCATAAATCCCTTTCAGCTTCTTTGCCTCTTCAGCATCCAGCCCTGCCGATACAAGCAGGGAATACAGATTCAGAGAATCTGCCAGCTGAAGAAGGATGAGCAGCATAGAAGCCGCACTGATGGCCGCACCCTGGAGAGCGATGGTTTTCATCGTCTTCAGGACTGCTTTTCCACTCAGTTCAATACCCGCTGCCCCAGCTGCTTCCTTTTTTATCACACGCCAGAAAAAGGCGGACAGGATGACTGCAGAAGCAATGCCTCCTGTCACTGAACCGAAAATGGCCCCGCTGCCGGCTGTATATAGTGATGCTCCTTCTTTCATGAGGATGAACGCAGCAGCCAAAATGGTCGCCACACGGATGGCCTGCTCTCCCACCTGGGAAACAGCAGTCGGAAGCATGTCGCCACGGCCCTGGAAATAACCCCTGAGAAGAGCTGTCGCCGGCAGAAGAAGGAAGGCTGGTGAAAGAGTCCTTAAAAGGATACCCAGCTTTGGATCTCCCATTTGCGAAGCAATCCAATCTGCCCCGGCAAACATTATCAAGAAAGCAGCCAGACCAGCGGCCAAAAGGAAAAGACCGGAGGCCGCCAGCAGCTGAAGAGCTTCTTTCCTGCTCTTTGCCTGTTCAGCATAAAGCTTTGAAATCACGACCGGAAAACCGTATGTAGACAGCACGATGGCAATCCCGTAAAAAGGATATACCTGCTGGTAAATATAAAAGCCGACATCCCCTACGATATTCTGGAAGGGGACTCTGTAAACTGCGCTCAAAACCTTTGTGATCAAAGCTGCAGCTGCAAGGATCAGGGCTCCTTTGAACAGATCTCCTGATTGATTAACGGGCTTCATTGCCCATCTCCTTCCAATAATGAATTCGAAAAGTATTATAGCATAACTATTGGCCGCAGGATGGGATGATAGCGCATTAACCTTGTTTCGTTATCCGTCTGTCATAAAACAAATAGCTTTGAAGCATTCATTTTCATTTTTCCCATAGAAAAAAGGCAGCCAGGCTGCCCCTTTTCATCTCTATAAGATACAAAATTGGTATTAGGACTCCATCTGCCTTGCCAAGAATCCAGCTGCCGTTTCTACAGCCTTCTGTTCTACATCACCAAGCGAATCTTCCTTCGCATAAATGATGACTGCCCCTATCGGATCGCCATTGGCAATGATTGGACCGATTGTATAAGCAGAAAGGCTTTCCTCATTCCCATCTGCAAGGGCATACTCACCTTGAGTGTTGACGAGGACAGAAGTTCTGTCTTCCATTGTTTTTTCCAGCAGATCACTGATGTTTTTGTTCAGATAATCCTTTTTTGATCCGCCTGCCGTTGCGATAAATGTATCCCTGTCACAAATCAGGACCGGGTTTCCAAGGCTGTCATACAGAGCTTCTGCATATTCTTTTGCAAAATCGCTTAATTCGCTGATTGGCGAGTACTTCTTTAAGATGACTTCACCATCGCGGTCTACAAATATTTCCAGCGGGTCACCTTCACGAATTCGCAGTGTCCTGCGGATTTCCTTCGGGATTACTACACGACCCAAATCATCGATACGACGAACTATACCAGTTGCTTTCATCCTGCGTTGCCTCACTTTCATCTGATGATTTTTAGCAGGAGTAGATTTCTGCTTCCTTTTGTTGAAATCTTCTCCATGTTTGAACTTAGTATCTTTCATATGGAAAGTTCTATACACTTGCAAATATTTTTTCTCTCGGGTGATAACATTTCCTCAATAGGATAAACATTCCAGTATAAAAATCCTTACCATTTGAAATACCCTTGTCTACTCTAATTAAACACTTTTCTCATTTCATTTAGGTGACAGGAACTTTTCCATTACTTTACGATATTGGATTTTGCTGCTTCTTTTTGGCCTTATCTATTCCAAGAATCATATCATAGGCGGTGTTAAGCCATTTGTCTGTACTGTAACCCTTTGTCTGGATGACCATCTTCAGCTTCTTGCCTTCCATGCCGAGGCCGACCATCCGTCCATGTTTGGTGCTTTCCTGGAAGATTTTCTGTCCGTCGATCAGAGAGCTTGCCTCCTCTGACAAGAGAATCAGGACTTCAGCCTTGGACTGTTTGATGAGCTCTACACCGGCCTCCTGGGCATGGACCTTCATCTCGGCGACCCGGAACAGGTAAGCGACCTCATCCGGATAATCTCCGAACCTGTCTGTCATTTCTTCCTTCAGCCCTTCGACCTCATCCATCGAGTCGATGCCGCGGAACCTTTTATACATTTCAATCTTCTGGTTTCCATCCGCCAGATAAGCATCAGGGATGTAGGCATCGATTTCAAGATCGATTTCCAAAGAAGGCTTTTTATATGTTTCCGGATTTTCCTTCCGTTCTTCTATCGCCTCTTTAAGCATCTGGGAATACAGGTCAAAGCCGACAGAATCGATGAATCCGTGCTGCTGAGAGCCGAGCAGATTGCCGGCACCCCTGATGGAAAGATCGCGCATCGCAATCTTAAATCCTGACCCCAGCTCCGTGAACTCCTTGATGGCCTGGAGGCGCTTTTCTGCCACTTCAGTCAGCACTTTATCCTTCCGGTAGGTGAAATACGCATAGGCAACTCTGTTTGAGCGGCCAACCCGCCCCCTCAGCTGGTACAGCTGGGAGAGCCCCATCCTGTCTGCATCAAATACGATCAAGGTGTTCACATTCGGGATATCGACTCCCGTTTCAATGATCGTTGTGCTGACGAGGACGTCCGCTTCTCCTCCAAGGAAGCTCAGCATAACTGATTCGAGCTCATTTTCAGTCATTTGGCCATGGGCGGCAACCACCTTGGCATCCGGTACAAGCATGGAGATTTCCTCTGCCTTCCGTTCGATGTCCTCAACCCTGTTATACAGGAAATATACCTGGCCGCCCCGCGCCATCTCCCGTTCGATGGCTTCACGGACAAGTCCGCCATTGTATTCCATTACATAGGTCTGGACCGGGAATCTGTTCTCCGGCGGTGTCTCGATGACAGACAAGTCTCTCACGCCGAGCATCGACATATGCAGGGTCCGGGGAATCGGCGTCGCAGTCAATGTCAGGACATCAACATTTGTTTTGAGCTGTTTGATCTTTTCTTTATGAGTGACGCCGAACCGCTGCTCTTCGTCAATGATGAGCAGCCCGAGGTCTTTATAAATGATTTCCTTTGAGAGCAGGCGATGGGTGCCGACAACAATATCAACGGTGCCGTTTTTAAGGCCCTTGACTGTCTCGGTCTGCTGCTTCTTTGTCCGGAAGCGGCTTAAGAGCCCGATCTCAACAGGGTATTCCTGGAACCTTTCTCTCATTGTCTGGTAGTGCTGCTGGGCAAGGATCGTTGTCGGCACAAGGATGGCCACCTGTTTGCCGTCCGCAATTGCCTTGAAGGCAGCCCTTATCGCCACCTCAGTTTTCCCGTAGCCAACATCGCCGCACAGGAGGCGGTCCATCGGCCGCTCTTTTTCCATATCCAGCTTGATTTCATGGATGGACCTCAGCTGATCCTCTGTTTCCTGGTAAGGGAAGGACAACTCGAATTCGCGCTGCATGTCCCCGTCAGGAGAGAATGCATAACCTTTCGACGCTTCCCTCTCGGCGTACAATTTGATCAGATCGTCCGCTATATCCTGAACAGAGCTTTCAACCTTCTTCTTGACACGCTTCCAGTCATTGCCGCCAAGCTTATAGATCTTCGGCTCTTTGCCTTCGGACCCTACATACTTCTGGACAAGATCAATCTGATCGACCGGAACATACAGCTGATCGCTGCCTGAATAGCGTATATTCAGATAATCCTTATGAAGGCCATTGATTTCGAGTGTTTCAATGCCAAGATATTTGCCGATCCCGTGGTTCACATGGACAACATAATCGCCGATTTTAAGCTCTGAATAGCTTTTGATTCTTTCAGCATTCGAAAGCTTCTGCCTGCGCGGTGACCGCTTTGCTGTTTTCTTGTTGAAAAGCTCTTCTTCCGTGATGACGGCAATTTTCTGGATCGGCAGTTCAAAGCCTGTCTGCAGGCTTCCTTCCGTGATCTGGAACTTGCCCTTCAGCACTTCTTTATCAGGCTCGATGACAGCAGCCTCAATTTCATAGTCGGCCAAAACGCTTTGAAGCTTCTTGACCCGGGCCATGTCAGGGCCGAGGAACAAAACAGAGAAGCCGCTCTTCCTCCAGCGTTCCAGCTCGCTTTTCAGCACATTCAGCTGGCCGTGGAAGTTCTGCATCTGCCGGCAGGAGACATTGATGATATTCTGCGGATTCGTATTCGGGACATGCCTTAAAAATAGGGACATGTAAACGATCGGCTGATAAGACCGGGCGATGAATTCCTTCAGGCTGTGGGAAATTTTGACGTCATGGACAATTTTTCCTTCGCCAAGCAGGCTTGTATACCATTCTGCCTCCTCTTTCTCAAGGGACTCATTCATCTCCTGGACCCTGCTGATTTCATCGATAAAAATCAGCCCATCCTGCGGAAGGTAATCTAGCAAACTATTATTGGATTCATAAGCATAGGAGAGGTATTTGAACATCTGCTCAGGCCTTTGCCTGTTCCGGAGCTGCTCCAGTTCATACCCGATATTCTGGGCCAGCAGCTCTTTTGCCTTCTCATCCTTCAGCTTCTTCAGACTGGCTGAAAGGCCTTTTTCCAGCTTCTCATATACCCTGTCATAATGCTCATCCTCAAAAGGATTCTCGGTTGCAGGGCCGATATGGACCTGCTTCAGCTTTTCTTTCGATCGCTGGTCTTCCAGGGAAAAAGAACGGATGCTGTCAATTTCGGTGTCAAACAGCTCAATCCTGATAGGATCTGCTTCGGTCAGCGGATAGATGTCCATGATGCCGCCCCTGACGCTGAATTCTCCCGGGGATGACACCATATCAGTTCGGCTGTAGCCCATTTTGACAAACTCAAGAAGCTGCTCCTCTATTTCTATATCATCGCCAAGCTTTAATATCAGCTGGCGCTTCTTCCAAAGGGAAGGAGGCGGAAGCACCTTCCTCATCCCGGCCATAGGGATAATGACAATGCCGGTGCCCTTCCCGCTCCAATGGTTGAGCGCGTCGATTCTCTGCGCCCTCAGCTCGGGGCTTGCAATGCTCAGCTCCGATGCGATCAGTTCATTGGCGGGATAAAGATATACATCATCCTCGCCTATCAGATTGACAATATCATCATATAATTTCTGTGCTTGTAAAAGATTGTGAGTTACAACCAGCATAGGCTTTTTTGTCTGCTCATATATAGAGGCAAGGAAAAGCGTCCGTGCCGAGCCGGTCAATCCGGCCACCAGCTGCTCTTTCAGCCCCCCGTTCACTCCGGTGATGACTGTCTTGATATCATCCTGCCGGGTGAAAAGCTGTTTTAATCCTAGCATGGCAACCCCTCCTCTCGTCCTAAGTCGTTATGTGTGCATATGAAAACAGAAAAACGCTTTGGAGTGTCCGTCCAAAGCTTTTTAATGAATAAGGTAATCGTTCTGATGGTAATCAGGATTTCTTTCCAGTGATTCCTGGCAATCCTCGCAGATCGATGTTATGTGTATATCCCCGGATGACCCATAGAGAATCATATCCTGGCGTTCTTCTTCATTCAATTTATGGAACCCAAGGCTTTCTGCATGCATTGACAAGTTATCCAGCGTTCCCATCTTCATGCCGCAATGGCGGCAATGATAATGAAGTGCCATGCCTGTCCCTCCCTGTCTAACAATTGTTATTGCTAGTATTGCCCCGGGAAGGAATCTTATTCACTTACAGAGCGCAGCAGAAAACGCTAACTTAACTTTATCATATGTAAGGCCAAATGAAATAATGAAAAGCTAAGATTGGTTATATTGATTCATGACCTCAAGGAAAGGCTTCCTGATCCAATCTATGCAGGCATCAGCCGAGCGGTCTGCCGCCTCATCCATGACCTTCTGCTCTTCTGCTGTAAAACGGCCGAGCACATAATCAGTCACCTTCATCCCGCCTTCAGGGCGCCCGATCCCGACGCGGATGCGGCTGAATTCCTGTGTGCCTGTGTGCGCAATTGTTGATTTGATGCCATTATGGCCGCCTGCGCTGCCCTTCTGCCTGAGCCGGATTTTCCCCGGCGGCAAATCAAGATCATCATAGATGACAGCCAGATCTTCTGTGTCAATATCATAATAGTCCATCAGCGGTCTGATCGATTCTCCTGACAGATTCATATATGTAAGCGGCTTTAGAAGAAATACCTTTTCTCCATCGACGCGCCCCATGCCGAACACACCCTTGAACTTTGCCTGGTCCAAAGGGATATTCAGCTTCCCGGACAGCCTGTCAATAACATCAAAGCCTATGTTATGCCTTGTTTTCTCATACTCTTTCCCTGGGTTCCCCAGCCCTACAAACAATTTCATGTCTTATTACCTCCGCCTATCAACGTAAGAAAAGGTCTGACCAGAGCGGGCCAGACCCTTTATTGTTTACTCTTCGTTTGCTTCAGTTTCCCGGCCTTCCTGATTCTCAGGGATGCCTGGCTCCTGCTCTTCGCCTGTGCTTATTTCCTCTTCCTGCCTTGGCGCAAGGATGGAAGCAATGACTGTTTCATCATCCGTATTGATCGTGAAGCCGCGGCCCGCTTTAATATCTGCGGCCGTAATGCTTTCTCCGACCTGGAGATCTGCTATGTTTACTTCTACGCTCTGCGGAATGTCATTCGGCTTGGCCGATACAGATAACTCATGGACAGGCTGCTGAAGGACTCCGCCGTCTTTGACGCCTGCCGCATCGCCGACCAGCTCGATCCTCACCTCTGCCGTGATTTCCTGCGACATATCAACCGCCCTGAAGTCCAGGTGGGTGATTTCATTTTTCAAAGGGTCCGCCTGATAGTCGCTCAGCACCACATCATGTTTTGTGCCTTCTACATCAAGAGAAAAAACAGCATTCCTGCCTGTTTCCCGGATTGTTTTGATAAAATCAGGGCCATTCAGGTAAATTGCTTTGCTTTCGATTTTATTCCCATAAACAACACCAGGAATATTCCCCTCATTGCGCAGCTGCGTCAGATTGGAATTGCGGAATTCTTTTCGTTCTTTGGCTTGAAGTACAGTGCTCATAAAAAACGTCCCCTTCCTCAATTTAAGGTGTAATTAAAATGAACCATGCAAATGGACTGCATACTTATCTTTTTAAAAATGCCCTAAATGGAGATGTTTTAAACACATTTGCCTGCAAGCAGTTTTATAACATGAGTATAGCATAAAAGGCTTGCCCTGCGGCAAGCCTCTTATATTGCTGAATTAATCGAACAGAGTGCTGACAGACTGCTCCTCGTGGACGCGGATGATCGCTTCCCCGATAAGAGGGGCTACAGACAGCTCCCTGACTTTTGCGATTTTCTTTTCTTCAGGCAAAGCAATGGAGTTTGTGACAGCCAGTTCTTTAATATTTGAGTTCTGGATCCGCTCGATCGCCGGCCCTGACAGCACAGGATGTGTGCAGCACGCATAGACTTCCTTCGCGCCATTTTCAATCAGGGCGTTCGCAGCAAGGGTGATCGTGCCGGCCGTATCGATGATGTCATCGATAAGGATAGCAATCTTGCCGTCGATATTTCCGACGATATTCATGACTTCCGCGACATTCGGCTTAGGACGGCGCTTGTCGATGATGGCGATTGGAGCCTTCAGGCGCTCAGCAAGCTTGCGTGCGCGGGTTACTCCCCCATGGTCCGGTGATACGATGACAATATCGCCATCCAGATCTTTGTTTCCGAAATAATCGGCCAAAATCGGCACACCCATCAGATGGTCGATCGGGATATCGAAGAAGCCTTGGATTTGCGGCGCATGAAGATCCAGCGTGATGACACGCGTCGCCCCTGCCGTTTCAAGCAGGTTGGCTGCAAGCTTGGCCGTGATCGGTTCACGGGCTCTCGCCTTGCGGTCCTGGCGTGCATAGCCGTAGTAAGGCATAACAATGTTGATTGTCTTGGCAGAAGCCCTCTTCAGTGCATCAATCATGATCAGAAGCTCCATCAAGTGCTCGTTTACAGGAGAGCTTGTAGACTGGATCACGAATACATCACAGCCCCTGATGCTTTCCTCGATGTTAATCTGGATCTCTCCATCACTAAAACGCGTAACAGAGCACTTTCCAAGCTCCACTCCGATAACCTTTGCAATTTCCGATGCCAGATCACGATTTGAATTCAGGGAAAACACCTTCAAGTTTGGATCTAAATACTGGTTCGACATGTTAACCTCCATTAGCTTTTTATCACTATTATTTCTTGTTATTAAGCTTGCTCACATAATCTTCTTTATTCGTCTGCCTTGCACGGGCCACTGCCAGCGCTTCTCCAGGCACATCTTCCGTGATGGTAGAGCCGGCCGCTACATACGCGCCCTTTCCGACCGTTACAGGTGCAACCAGATTGGAGTTGCAGCCAATGAATGCACCGTCTTCGATTTTTGTCAGGAATTTATTTTTCCCGTCATAATTGACTGTGATTGAGCCGCAGCCGAGGTTCACATCGCTTCCGACTTCCGCATCCCCAATATAACTGAGGTGGGAGGCCTTGCTTCCTTTGCCGAAAACAGACTTCTTAATTTCAACGAAATTGCCGACCTTCACTTCATCATGGATATCTGACTGAGGACGGATATGGGCAAACGGCCCAATCGCTACACCACTGCCGATGCTGCTGTCGTGGGCGACAGAATGCCTGATAACAGTGGTGTCCCCGATCGTACAGTCCTTGATTTCCGTGTTGGGGCCGATCACGCATTCTGAGCCGATCACCGCAGCCCCCTGGATGACTGTTCCCGGATAGATGACTGTATCCTGGCCGATCACCGCTTCAGGGCTGATATACGTCTGTTCAGGATCGATGAGCGACACACCGTTTCTCATATGCTTCTCATTTATGCGCCTTTTCATGATGCGTTCTGCCTGAGAAAGAGCAACACGGTCATTGACGCCCAGTGACTCATCGAAATCGCCTGTTGCGAAGGCTGATACCGTCTCACCTTCAGTTTTCAGGATTTCAATGACATCAGGCAGGTAATACTCTCCTTGGACATTGTCATTGCTGACATTGTTAAGGGCACGGAAAAGCGATGCGTTATCAAAGCAGTATGTACCTGTGTTGATTTCGGTGATGCTTCTCTCCTGCTCTGTCGCATCCTTATGCTCGACGATTTTCTCGACATGCCCCTCTTCATTCCGTACAATTCTTCCATATCCTGCAGGATCAGGAGCAATGGCAGTAAGGATGGTTGCTTTTGCACCAGTTTCCTCATGATGGCGGAAGAGCGACTCCATTGTTTCTGCCTTGATGAGTGGTGTATCCCCACACACAACGATGGTCACACCCTCTTTTCCTTCAAGGGCATCCTTAGCCTGCATGACAGCATGGGCTGTGCCGAGCTGTTCCTCCTGAAGCGCATAGCTGCTTGCATCACCCAGCTGGGATTTGACAAGCTCGGCGCCATGCCCGATGATGGTGACGATTTTTTCTATATGAAGATTCGATACTTGATCCACAACATGCTGAACCATTGGTTTGCCGCAAACGGGATGAAGCACTTTATAAAGCTTTGACTTCATGCGTGTCCCTTGGCCTGCGGCTAAAATTACCGCGAAACGTGTAGACATTTACAGGCCTCCAATTTACCTTTTTATCCATTAAGAATATATCTCAAAAAGCCTTTCATTTCAAGGAATGTTGCCAAAGTACATATTTTTGTCATAAGGAAGATTTTCTGGGAAGGAAATTATTTAAGAAGGATGGTTTATACAGGGGTCTTACAGGGGAAAGGCAATAATAAGGAGCAGGCAGTGAAAATGGCCATAAAAAAGAGCCTGACTAATGAAGTAGGCCCTCGTTGCAATTATACTTAAGAAGCTCCGGCTTCTTCAAATTCAACTTCTAATTCGCCTAAGCGGTGATATTCTGCCAAAACAGCTTCTTGGATCTTGCCGCGCGTTCCGGAATTGATCGGGTGAGCGATATCACGGAACTCTCCATCAGGTGTACGTTTGCTTGGCATTGCGACAAATAGGCCATTATTGCCGTCAATGACACGGATATCATGAACAACAAACTCATGGTCTAAAGTAATTGAAGCAATTGCTCTCATCCGTCCATCTGTATTTACACGGCGCAATCTTACGTCAGTTACCTCCATTTGGTTCACCACCTTTACTAGTAAATAAATTCTAATTTTATTAATTCAACAAATTTTCCAATTCTCCTTCTTAAATGGGAATTTTTTTTTGGGTTTTTTCCCGTGCTCTGGGGAAAAGGAAGCAAAAGGAGGCGCTTACAGAAAGTGCGGACCTTCCACAGCAGTACAAACCACCTAAATTTACAGGTAATTCAGAAAATATTTTGAGGTAAAAAAAAAGCCCCCGTTTTATTTAACGAGCGCTATTACTTCAATTTCAACCAGTGCATCTTTTGGCAGCCTTGCTACTTCCACACAGGAACGGGCCGGCTTGTGCTCTCCGAAATATTCTCCATACACTTCATTGATCTCCGCGAAGTCATTCATATCTTTGATGAAGACCGTCGCCTTTACGACCGTTTCCAGCGAAGCACCCGCTTCCTTCAGTACAGCCTGGAGGTTCTTGAACACTTGGTGCGTCTGCTCCTTGACATTGCCATCCACCATGATGCCTCCGGCAGTCAATGGAATCTGGCCTGAGCTGTAAAACATATTGTTTACGACAATTCCCTGTGAGTATGGTCCGATTGCAGCCGGAGCCATCTCTGTATGAACTTTTTTCATGGCTTCTCCCACCTTTATCCGTTCTTATGCCTGAAATAGTTTCCCTCTGTCACATTGATTTTCTTCTCTTTGACATCCACATCTGCAAGCTGGACAAGAGACAAATATTCATCAACAAGGCGTTCTTCAGCTTTTTCTGCTTCCACCAGGACCGCAATCCCGGCAACATGTGCCTTGAATTCCTCCAGCATGCTGATCATGCCGTTGACCGTACCGCCTGCTTTCATAAAATCATCGACAATCAGCACCTTCGATCCTTCTTCCAGGCTTCTTTTCGAAAGCACCATCGTCTGGATGCGCTTGGCTGACCCTGAAACATAGTTGATGCTCACTGTCGATCCTTCTGTCACCCTGCTGTCTCTCCTGACGATCACGACCGGCACATTTAAGTATGCCCCGACAGCGTAGGCAAGCGGGATCCCTTTTGTTGCCACGGTCATGACTACATCGATATCAGCATCGGCAAAAGCGGAGGCAAAGACTCTTCCCGCCTTCTGGACAATCGCCGGATCGCCGAGGATATCAGTCATATACAGGTAGCCTCCCGGCAGGAGCCTTTCGGGGCTGGCAATGACCTCACAAAGCCCGCTTATAAAAGGGCGTGCCTCATCATCGCTTACCTTTACAGAGTACTTCACTCCACCGGCTGCACCCGGCACTGTCTGAAGGGTGCCGATTCCCCGCTGTTCGAATGTCTCTTTTATAATGGCCAGGTCTTCGCTGATCGAAGATTTGGCAGAGCCGTAACGGTCGGCAAAAAAAGTGAGGGACACCAGCTGCCGGGGATGCTCCAGCAGATAATTCGTCATATCTATTAAGCGCTCGCTGCGGCGAAACTTCATCATTACGAAACCTCCGGAATCCGAATAATTAACGATAATATACCACTAATATACGGATTTAATCAAGCTTATGCTGATCACCCAGCATTCGTACCGCGAAGACCTGATCACAGAAGCCTTTCAGGCCGTTATAAATCCGGTGCATTCTTGAATCATGGTGAACAAGGCCGAACACCGTAGGCCCCGATCCGCTCATCAGCACAGCATCCGCTCCGAACCTTTTCATCTGATCTTTGATTTGTGCGACTTCAGGATAAAGATTGAGCGTCACATCTTCCAGTACATTCCCGACATTTTCGCATACGCTGCTGTAATCGCCATCCTTGATCGCCTCTACCATGCCCGCGGTATTCGGATGATGGATCCCTTTCAGATCGAGGCGCCTGTATACATCCGCAGTCGATACCCCGATGAATGGCTTCGCGAGGATCACCCAGCATGTCGGCGGTGCCGGCAGATGCTTAATCATTTCTCCCCGCCCCGTCGCCAGCGCAGTACCGCCATAGACACAGAAAGATACATCTGATCCTATTTCCGCTCCGATCTCTGCAAGCTCATCCAGTGAAAGGCCGAGCCCCCACAGCTTATTCAAGCCTCTCAGGGCTGCTGCTGCGTCGCTGCTGCCGCCGGCAAGCCCTGCCGCGACCGGAATGGTCTTTTCTATCGTAATGGCCACTCCCTGTTTTACCTTGAACCGCTCCTTCAGCAGGGATGCCGCCTGGTATGCGAGATTCCGCTGGTCATCAGGCACAAACCGGTTATGGGAAATGATCCTGATTTCGTCTTTTTTCAATTCAGTCAATTCAAGGCGGTCGGCGAGATCGATCGTCGTCATGATCATCTCCACCTCATGGTAGCCATCCGGCCGTTTATATAATACATCCAGCGATAAATTGATCTTAGCCGGCGCCTTTACTAAAAGCTTCAAAATACCCACCTACTTCTGCTCATTTCAACGTCTCAGTTTTTGTCCTATTTTACCACAAAACAGGGCTTGTAAGACGTTCGAATCAGACATTCTTCAACAAATAAGTAATTTTACCATGCGAATGGGAAAGAGAAAAGGCAGAATGAGCTGTCTGGAAGGGCCTTGGAGCCCATTAGACGCAAAAAACCCGGGGGTTGCCCCCGGGCCCGCAAATGCAGCTGTTTGGTTTCAAGCTTGAAGCAGTGAACATCATTTTTTACTGAAGGAGGCTCTGCTGTGCTTTTTCTACCGCCAGTTTCACCATATTGCCGGCATCCTTCGCCCGGATGCCTCCCCAGCCTTCCTTCTGGACAACATCATAGAAGCCGAGCTCTTTCGCCAGTTCTTCCTTGAATCCTTCTGACATGACGCCTTTTCTCCTGCTCAATGCAACATCCCCTTTTTAAGCATTGCGGTATTTTTATTGTAGGCGGCATCAAGCCTGCCCATGCAAACCTATATTTGACTGTTTCTGCGGGAGCAAATTAAAAAGCAGGGGCGGCAAAAATTGTTTTGCCGCCCCTGCTTTTTAGAAAAGGATATATATCAGCTTAAAGCCATATGTCCTGATGCGTCTTCGTAGAAGGTAATTTGAACCGTTTCTGTTAAAACATCTGCATAACTGTAAGATACGCGTTCGAATGCATTTTCATCCTGATCAAGTTCAATCACAAATACAGAGGGATATGTTTCTGCCAGCACGCCTGAACGTTCAATCGTTTTCCTGCGCCCGCCATTGGCTTTAAGCAAAAGCCTTTTCCCCAAATTTGAATCAAGAGCCTTTTTTATGTCCGTTAATGTTTTTGCCATTCGGTCCACCTCACTATGTAAAGTATATCACACTGACACAGTAGAGTCAAATAAAAACATAAATTATAACAGTCTTTAAAAAAGATTGTCAATATATTTTCGTCTACTTTTTATCCTATTTTTCAACATTTTTATCATTCCCTAAAATAAGCGAATTATGTGCCAAATATGAATAAGACAGGAAAACCTTGCTGCTTATCATTTGGGCAGCCTGAAAACAGAGCTGGCGAAAGCCTGTCCTGCCTGACTTAAGCAAATGCCAGACAGTGCCTGAACAAAAAAATAAGCCCGCTCTTATGCCGGCTTATTCCCCTTATTCCGCTCCTTTATTAAACGGCATGCCCGTCCGGAGCACACCTTTTGTCTCTATCCCGCCAAGCCCCTTTTCGCCTGTCAGCGTATTTCGGAGGACGTCCCATACATTAATCCGCTCCATAAAAGGCGTGAAACTGATTTTAGCCACAATATAGACGGGATCAAGGGCATGGATATTGACACGTGATGGCGAGCTTGCAAAATTGGCCCCTGCGTGGATCAGGGATTCGAAATGCGACTGGCAGGCCCCTGCAAATATGACCAGCTGATCCAGATGGGGAATCTTTCTCCGCGCTTCCCTGACCGTCTGGACAAAATGCTTGGAATGGCGGTAAGCATTGATATCGGTCACCTTGCCTTTGGCCTTTGAGTAGGCATCATGCCCTGTGATGACCAGGATATCCGGCCTGTAATAGTCGATGAGCTGGCCTATTTTACTCGGCATCTCTTTTTCATTGCAGTGAATCCCGGTTACCGGGACACCGATCTTCTCATATAGGGAAAGGCATTTTTTTAAATAGGACGGATCACCGTCCAGATGAAGCACCCTGCCCGGGATCTGAAAATAATTGAACGGCTTGCTGTATGCGCCGGTTGCTTCGTATTCCTGCTTCTGCTTCAGGAGGCTCACATCCTGCCTGAACAGATTATAAGACTGTTCCTCAAGGGACTGATACTGCCTTGACATCTTCATCCGCTCTGACTGGTTGATCACAATCAGATCTTCATAAGGCGCATCCGCTATCAGCCTGATATCCTCTCCATACAGAACCGCGAGCTTCCGGCCTTCTTCTTCACGTATATCGATCACCCGAAACATGATGTCACAGTTATATGAAACCCTTCCTACAATATCCATAAGGTTAATGCTCACTGGCGTCACTCCATTAAGCTCCTGTGCCGAGCTGGTCTAATCGCTTCTGGTTCTTTCATAAACTATGCAAATGCCCCTGCACATGTGCCTTCCGGGTGAATGGGCGGCAGCAGGCAAATAAAAAAAGAAGCCCGGCGATTTCCGGGCTCCTGCTCGTTAATTTTTAAAATGGGGATAAAGTTCATCGCTCAGGCGGCCAAACTCCCCGATTGAAAGGGTCTCCCCGCGTCTGGAAGGCTCAATGCCTGCTGTCTCCAATGCAGCAAGGATGGCCTCTTTTTTCTGCTTTCCTTCATGCAGCTGGCTTGTCAGGTTGTTGAGGATGGTCTTCCTTCTTTGAGCAAAGCTTGCCTTTGTCACCTGGAAAAAGAATGCCTCATCCTTCACCAGCACTGGAGGCTGCTCCCTCCTCGTCAGCCTGATCACGGCCGAGTCGACATTCGGCTGCGGAACAAATACAGTCTTGGGAACGATCATGACCGTTTCTGCTTCTGTATAATACTGGACGGCAATTGAAAGCGATCCATAGTCCTTTGAGCCCGGCTTGGCCGAAATGCGGTCAGCCACTTCCTTCTGGAGCATGCAGACGATCCCGCGGATCGGCAGTTTTTCCTCCAGGAGCTTCATGATGATCGGAGTGGTCACATAATACGGGAGATTGGCAACCACCATCAGATCCTGGCCCGGTGCAAACCTTTCCTCGATTGTGGTTTTAACATCAGCCTTCAGGACATCCTGATGGATCACTTCAGCATTCGGATAAGGTGCGAGCGTTTCCTTCAGGATCGGAAGGAGCCTCTGGTCAATTTCAAAGGCGACCACTTTTTCGCTCCGCTTGGCCAGCTGCTCTGTGAGTGCCCCAATGCCGGGCCCGATCTCAATTGCTCCTGAACCTTCCCGGAGCTCGGCATGGTCGACGATCCGGTTCAGTATATTGGTGTCTATCAGGAAGTTCTGCCCCAGGCTCTTTTTAAAGCTGAAGCCGTATTTTTCAAGTATGGCACGTGTTCTAAGTGGTGTTGCGATATCTTTATGCATGGCGCTCCTCCTGGTCGATCGCTTCAATGGCAGATGCAAAGTCTTCTTTCGGGACCTGGAACATCATCAGTCTCTTATGAAGCTGTTTTCCGTTAGTATACCCAATCTTAAGAAGCCTTCCCAGCTTCTCCCTGCGCTCCCTCGCGCTGCTCCCGCCGATGAGGCCGGCCAGGATCAAATCTTCCTGGGTAATTTCCTCCCGGGCTGTTTCCTGCATAGTCTGGGCCTCCCGGAGTGCTTTCCTGATCGTCTCAGGGGAAGCGTGCTCGACCCCCAGGCCTCTCCCCGACTTCGGCAGTGCATCCGTCTTATCTATGAAAGCATGCTTGCAGCCAGGCACATGGCGGGTGATGCTATCACGGATCTTCTGGCCCGGGAAGTCCGGATCCGTCAGAACGATGACACCCCTCTTGCTTTGAGCATGCTTGATTCTTTCCAGAGTTGCCGCATTGATGGCTGAACCGTTCGTTTCAATCGTGTCAGCATTGACCGCCCTCTTTATAGCCGTCGTATCATCCTTGCCTTCCACTACAATGATTTCTTTAATCTTCATTGGTCCTCCAAAATTAAAATGAAAAATTTGATAAAAACTTGAAACATTTTTGTAATCTGAATCGTCTAATAGTATGAGTAACAATAAAAACAATCCGTCTGTGTTTTATTATATATTACCGAATCGCCGGGAAAAAATCATTCCGCATTGCCAGACTCCGCTAAACCAACAAAAAAACAGGAGAAATTCTTCCCCTGCATAAATCGTTTAGTCTAATATTTTGATTTTAACCGTCTTTCTTCCCCACCGGTATGCATCCGACTTGGAAGCAAAGAATACATCGATTTTATTGCCCTTAATGGCAGAGCCGGTATCGGCTGCCACTGCATAGCCATATCCTTCGACATAGACTTTCGTGCCTAGCGGGATTACCCGCGGATCAACGGCGATGACTTTTATGCCTGGGTTTGATTTAAGATTGATCCCTGTAGCGGTTATGCCCGAGCATCCGCTGCAGCTTGGAGTATATGCAGTAGAGGAAACATACATCTCCCTGCCGGACTCGCTTGAGCCCGCTCCGCGGGAAACAGCAACCCTCTGCGCCATAACCTTCGTGCCGACAGCAACAATCTTATCCTTTTTCTCTTTTACTTTCTTTTCACTGAGCAATTTTCTGGATGTTTCTTTTCCGTTTTCCAAAACAACTTCATACTGCCTTGATAAAAGGCCTTCCTGCCCGTGGGAGACAACCTGTTCCTTCCCCTTGGCAAGGCTGGCGTCCTTCTTTGTAACCACGGCATAACTGATTGGTTCTTCCACTACATCGGTGACTTTTTCAACTCGAATGACATTGACAATGGCATTTTCCTTGACTGTCTCTTCTAGCTTTGGTTCAACACGGTCCATATTGTTTAGTGTAATTCCCTGCTGCGATAAAAAGTCAGCGACCGTAGTCGAAGTTGACCACATTTGTTGTTTCTTGCCGCCCTCAATGAGCGTCAACGCAAAAGCTTTTTCCACTTCTATCTTTAAATCGTCCTTAATTCCCTCATCCGGCTTCGGATTGACTTTATCGTGCTCTGAAAGTGCAATATTCTGCTCCTTTAAAAGCCCGCCAACCGTATCAGCCGTTGTCCAAATCGTTTTCTTCCCGCTGCTGTCTGTCAGTTGAACCTGTTTTGCCGGCTCCCATACTACCTCTAAGCCGTCCTTTACCTTTGTGCTTCCCGAGGGAAACAGATAGTCTTCTGAGCGAAGGGATATTTCCAGATCATCGAATATATCTTGAACTGTATCTGCATGTGTTTTGATGACTTTGTCCTGGCCATTCATGGAAACTGCTACTGTTTTTTTCGTGGTTTCAAAAATCATGAACCCGGCAGCTGCCGAAAAAACTATTAAACTAGCAACCATGACGGTCAGTTTTTTCTTACTCAAAGACTTGGAAAACAGGTTTTTCATGTTCTCAATCGCGATGAAAAACGCCTCCTTTTCTCTTCGGAGTGATTATATAGAGTATCTTGCCGGCTGTCAACTCAAACACTTTTCTCTCATTTTGCTGCTTTCCTGGGCGGGAGGGGGAAAACGTATTTCCTATTATGCAAAAAAAACAAGAGAAAGGAAAGAGAGACTTATCGACACGGTTATCCTATGACGAAAAGGAGGCGTGTAGAACTTTTAAGAATTGGACTTAATAGGGACAAGCTCCCCCATGAATCGACAAAAACGCTTAGCGGTTGATGCCGAATAATCTTTTTGCATTTTCCGTTGTCGCTTCTGCCACTTCTTTGAATGCCAGCCCTTTCAGTTCGGCAATCTGCTCAGCCACCAGCTTAACATAGGCAGGCTCATTCCTTTTTCCCCGGTAGGGATGCGGAGCAAGATAAGGGCAGTCGGTTTCAATCAATAGCTTTTCAAGAGGAACTGCCTCTGCGACTTCCTTCGGTTTTTTCGCATTTTTGAAGGTTACCGGGCCACCGAGAGAAATATAGAAATTCATATCAAGGCATTCCTTAGCCACTTCGACACTCCCGCTGTAGCAATGCATGATGCCGCCGACCTCTCCCGCTCCCTCTTCCCTCAGGATTTCCACAACATCAGCCGTTGCGTCCCGATTATGGATGACGATCGGCAGCTTAACTTTCTTCGCCAGCCTGATCTGCCTTCTGAATACATCCTTCTGGACATCCTTCGGCGATTTATCCCAATGATAGTCAAGCCCCATCTCCCCGATTGCCACTACTTTTGGATGGGCAGCCAGCTCCTCGATCCAGGCCAGGTCCTCATCAGTCATATCAATAGCATCGACAGGATGCCAGCCGACACATGCAAAAATAAAATCATAGGCTTCTGCCAGCTCCATGGCTTTGGTGATTGTCGGGCGGTCAAAGCCGACAACCACCATATGGGAGACACCTTCTGCCTGCGCCCTCCCGATCACTTCTTCCAGATCTTCCTCAAACTGTTCGGCATTCAAATGTACATGCGTGTCGAATAACATAGAAAAACTCCTTACTAGAGAAAATATTATATTTACATCTCTATTATTTCATTTATGTTACAAAATATCTTTCCTGTCCTTAAATGAAAGAAAACATAGGGCTGTCCGACGCTTATGAAACGCAAAACATCCCTATGTCCATTCTACTGGCTTATTTTACACGCGCTCCGTTTGGCAGTGACTCGGCAATAGTCGCAAGTGACAGCGCTCCGTCCTCGCTTCCGGCCAGGATCATACCTTCTGAAAGCTCGCCCCGCAGCTTAACCGGCTTAAGGTTGGTCACACAGATAACCTTGCGGCCGACAAGCTCTTCCGGCTTATAGAATTTTGCAATCCCGGAAACTACCTGCCTCTTTTCATACCCAAGATCAAGCTGAAGCTTTAGAAGCTTATCCGCTTTCTTGACCGGCTCAGCCGAAATGACTTCAGCTACCCGCAGGTCCAGCTTCATAAAATCATCAATTGTGATTTCCTCGCTGTCCGGCTTCTCAGGCACCTTCTTCTCTTCTGCTGCAGGAGCTGGTGCGCTTCCCTGCATTTTTTCTTTAATGTATTCCACTTCTTCTTTCATATCAAGCCTTGGGAAGATCGGGTCTCCTTTGACTACCTTCGTATTCTCCGGAATCAGGCCGAACGTCTCGAGGCTTTCCCATGATGTCAGCTCTTCTGTATTCACATTCAGCTGATTGAAGATTCCATCCGGCGTGCGTGTCAGGAAAGGCTTCAGCAATACGCCGGTCCTTCTCAGAGACTCAGCCAGGTGGAACATCACATTGCCCAGCTCTTCCTTGCGTGCTTCGTCCTTCGCAAGCACCCATGGCTGTGTTTCATCGATGTACTTGTTCGTCCTGCTCACAAGCTGCCACACAGATGAAAGGGCTACAGAGAATTCCATCTTTTCCATCGCTTCTTCATACTTGGCGACTGTTTCTTTGTTCATATCAAGCAGCTGCTTGTCAAACTCGCCTTCAGATCCTTGATAGGCAGGTATCGTTCCGTCAAAATACTTCTCGATCATTGCCACCGTACGGTTAAGCAGATTGCCCAGGTCATTTGCCAGGTCGAAATTGACCCTCTCAACAAATCCTTCCGGTGTAAAAACACCATCAGCGCCGAACGGCACTTCGCGAAGGAGGTAATAGCGGAGGGAATCCAGTCCGTAGCGGTCAATCAATGTAACAGGATCAACGACATTCCCTTTGGATTTGGACATTTTCCCATCCTTCATCAAAAGCCAGCCATGGGCAAATACCTTCTTTGGCAGCGGCAGATCCAGCGCCATCAGCATGATTGGCCAGTAGATCGTATGGAAACGGACAATTTCCTTGCCGACCAGATGGACATCCGCAGGCCAATAGTTCAGATATTTGGAGTCGTCTTCTGTTCCGTAGCCAAGGGCCGTAATATAGTTGGAAAGCGCATCGATCCATACATATACCACATGCTTTGGATTGTCCGGCACTTTTACGCCCCAGTCAAAGGTTGTCCTTGAAACAGCCAGGTCCTCAAGTCCAGGCTTGATGAAATTGTTGATCATTTCATTCTTGCGTGATTCTGGCTGGATGAAATGCGGATTTTCTTCATAATACTTAAGCAGCCTGTCTGCGTATTTGCTCACCTTGAAGAAATAGGATTCTTCCTTCACTTTATTGACAGGGCGTCCGCAGTCAGGGCAGTTGCCGTCAACCAGCTGGCGTTCTGTGAAGTATGATTCACAAGGCGTACAATACCAGCCTTCATATTCTCCCAAATAAATATCGCCCTGCTCAAGCAGGCGGGCGAAAATCTTTTCAACCACCTGTTTGTGGCGATCCTGGGTCGTGCGGATGAAATCATCATAGGAGATGTCCAGCTTGCTCCACAGGTCCTTGATGCCATCGACGATCTCATCAACATACTCCTGCGGCGTTACGCCTTTTTCTTCAGCTTTCTGCTGAATTTTCTGTCCATGTTCATCCGTACCGGTCAAATACATTACATCATAGCCGCGCAGGCGCTTATAGCGGGCCATCGCATCTCCGGCCACTGTTGTGTAGGCATGGCCGATATGCAGATTTCCGCTCGGATAATAGATCGGGGTTGTAAGATAAAAGGTCTTCAATTTTCCTTCCATTGGTTTCCCTCCTGTTAATGTTCAGCAAAGTAAGAGCAAGCAAAAGAAACAAGCTCGTCCATCTATTTGACATGGCATCTCAGGCCCTGAATGCAAAAAATCCCGCCCTTTCCAGGACGAGAGCGAAAATCAGCCTAGCATGCCCGCAATCAAGCAAATTCACTATGTTTTCTATACTCGTCAGCATAGCCTCTTATACCCTCAAAATATACCTAAAAATATCAAATAGTGCAACTAAGAAAGGCGGAAGCGGCTTGCCCAGAGCCGACAAGCATAAGACGCGGCAGAATAAAAGGCGTTCTTTGCCTTTAATTCTGCCGTGGCTTATGACTCGAGGCTCTAGCCGCTGGAGCTGGACATAAGAAAGGCGGAGGCGACTTGCAATTTAAGGAACGGAGGCTAAATACGCCACGTCCTGTGGCAACGCCTGCATGACCCACATCCTGTGAGCCCAGCATAAGACGCTTTGGAATTGAAGGCGTTCTTTGCCTTCGGTTCCAAAGTGGCTTATGACTCGAGCACCTAGGAGCCGGAGCTGGACAAGAAGAAAGGCGGAGGGCGCTTGCTCAGCCCCGACAAGCTTAACACGAGCAGAGCGGAAGGTTGTTCTTTAACCTTCTGATCTGATTGGCTTAGGACTCGAGGGGCTAGCGCCCGGAGCTGGACATGAAGAAAGGCGGAGGGCGCTTGCTCAGCCCCGACAAGCTTAAGACGGGCAGAGCGGAAGGTTGTTCTTTAACCTCCTGATCTGATTGGCTTAAGACTCGAGGGGCTAGCGCCGGGAGCTGGACATGAAGAAAAGCGGAGGCGGCTTGCCCAGGTCTGAAGCTCCCCCTTCCATCCCCAAAAATCCGGAACCAAGCACGAAGTATATATTATGAAGCGTTTCGACATTATTGTAGAATTTTGTCGAATGATGTTATCATAGTATAAATTTATACTCTTAATTCAAAATAATCTTCAGAACAGCTCTATACCAAAAATGTGTCTCTCCAGCCACAAAACCCTGATATAGCAACTTTCTTCATCGCCTAAAAATTTCTAAAAAAATTTGATTTAAAAGTAATTGACGGATTTGGGAATGGCTGGTATTATGTAATCTATAAGAATTTTGTCGAATAATGACGAATCTATAGATAGAGAAAAAGAAAATAGTGGAGATATGAGAGGAGATTTTTAATATGAAATCTACAGGTATTGTTCGTAAAGTTGATGAGCTGGGACGCGTAGTTATTCCGATTGAGTTAAGACGTACACTTGGCATCGCCGAAAAGGACGCTCTTGAAATCTATGTTGATGATGAGCGCATCATTTTGAAAAAATATAAGCCAAACATGACTTGCCAGGTTACCGGCGAAGTCTCTGATGATAACATCACACTTGCAGGCGGCAAGCTGATCCTGAGCCGTGACGGTGCAGAGCAGCTGCTGAAAGAAATCCAAAGCACATTTGAAACTGCAAAATAATAAAAGTATAGTCACTTGCGCTCTGTGTAAGTGTAATACTTTTTGATACTATATGAAAAGAAAAAAGCTTCCATATACCGGAAGCTTTTTTCTATTGTTCAATATGATAGGCGCTGTAAACTTCTCTTTTATTCAGGCTCCTATCCTTCGCTGTCTGCTTGATGGCATCCTTGGAGCTCATTTCCTTCACAGATATATAGTGCTTCACATGCTCTTCAATGGAAAGCTGCTCCCACCACATATCTTCTTCCGCTGATTCTCCCTCCGGGTTCCCCTCCAGGATAATACAGAATTCTCCTCTGACTTCATCAGATTCTGCCCATTCCGCCAGCTCTGAAAGGCTGCCCCGGATGAATTCTTCATATCTCTTTGTAAGCTCCCGGCATAGAACGGCCTGGCGTTCGCCTAACTGCCCGCTCATCAGCTGCAGTGTTTCCTTCAGGCGATGCGGAGATTCATACAGGATAATGGTTGCATCCATTTTAGCGAGCTTTTCCAGCTCCTGCTTTTTTTCTTTTTTCTGTCTGTTCAGGAAACCATAGAAATAAAAAGGCTGCGAGGCAATGCCTGAAGCAATGAGAGCCGTCAGTGCAGCATTTGCCCCTGGAAGCGGAACAACAGTCAGCTGGTGTTCAAGCGCCTTTACGACCAGGTCATAGCCCGGATCCGAGATAGTCGGCATCCCGGCATCACTCACCACGGCAACCGCTGATCCCTCTTCAAGCATCTGAATGATCTTTTCACCGCTATGGCCTTTATTATGCTCGTGATAGCTGATGACAGGCGTTTCTATTTCAAAATAATTGCAAAGCTTCTTTGTATTACGTGTATCCTCAGCTGCAATATAATCAGCCTCTTTCAGCATCCGCACGGCCCGGAAGCTCATATCCTCCAGGTTTCCAATCGGCGTCGGCACCAAATAAAGCGTACCCTTCTTATAATCATTGCTAAAGCTCTTTTGCTGCCACATCCAAATCACCTGTTTCCTTCATTAGAAAGTCTTCTTTCTTTTTTCTGCTTAACTGCTTGAATTGATATTCTGCCCTCATCGCTTCAGTTTTTCCTGAAAAGACCTGATGGTAGACTAGCACAACCGGTCCCCGCCCCCTTGTATATTTAGCCGCCTTCCCTTCATTATGAAGCCTGACCCGCCTGTCGAGATCATTGGTGTAGCCGGCATAGAGGCTGCCATCTCTGCATTTTAAAACATAGAAGTAATGTGCATCATTTTCCATATAACATCTCACTGATTTCCGGTGTATATTCATGATCTTTATTATAGATATAAAGCGGCGGCAGCACCTTCAAATCCGGGCTCCCCTGCTTGACCCCTTCAACAAGGAGCATATTGGCTTCTTTGCCCTGTTTCGGATAAACAAACTGGAGACGCTTCGGCTCAAGCTTATACTGCCTCATCAGAGTGACCATATCAAGGAGCCTTCCTGGCCTGTGGACAAAAGCCGCCTTTCCTCCCTGTTTCAGCAGCTGGCTTGAGACGCGCACCACATCCTCCAGTGTGCACAGAATCTCATGCCTGGCAATGGCAAGATGTTCATTGGCATTGATCTGATCTTTGGCTGGGGTAAGGAAATAAGGCGGATTGCATGTTACAATATCATACTTCCCGTGCCCAAGCAGGGTCGGCATCTCCTTGATATCCCCATGAATCATTTTAATCCTGTCTTCAAGCCCATTGTACTCTATGCTTCTCACAGCCATATCATGGAGCCTCTCCTGGATTTCCACACCGGTGATCGACCCTTTTGTCCGGCTGCTCAAAAACAGCGGGATTACACCATTCCCGCTGCACAGATCAATCAGGTTCCCTTTCTGGATCGGCACATAAGAAAACCTCGCCAGCAGGACTGCATCCAGGGAAAAAGAAAACACAGACGGGCTCTGGATGATGCGCAGCTTTTCAGCAAGCAGATAATCCAGCCGCTCATCCCCTTTTAAATTCAGCATACAATTTCCTCCGATAAACATTGTAAAAAGAGCCTTCCCGGCAAAAGGAAGGCTTACATTATTTCTTATTAAGGAAGGAAAGGCAGAAAAGGCAATCCCCTTCTTTGCGCGGGCTCCCAAAATGCAGATTGCAAATATGGAAACCTTCCTGGTAAAGCCTTGCAAGATTGTCATAGCCTTCACCAATATCGATGACTTTATCATCCTGCTGAGGCTTGCTTTTCCCTTTCTTGTCTTTCTTCCTGTTGGACTGTTGCTCTGCCGTTGTTTCCAGCCGGCGCCTTAAATGGTCATTCTCCAGCTTCAGGGAATTATTCTCCTCAAGTATCTCTGCCAGATGCTGTTTAAGCTCGCCAAGCTGTGTATACAGTTGTCCGATTTGGGTTTCCATATTGATCACGGAGTCAAAAATTTCTTTTTTATCCACGCGTTCCACCTCATTAATCTGTGGATTGTACCGAAACAGCACCTTCTGTCAGCACTTCGTCCAGCGTATATTCAAGGACACGCTCCTGGTCTCTCACTTCCACTTGCAGAACGCGTTCTAAAATATTGAGCCCAACCACTTTGCCGCGGCCCTGTGGAGTATTGATGACCGCTCCTATATCCGGCAGCTGCTCTTTCGCAGACTCATACTCATCATTCTCGTACTTCAGGCAGCACATGAGACGTCCGCACAGTCCGGATATTTTAGTTGGGTTAAGGGAAAGGTTCTGGTCCTTTGCCATCTTGATCGACACCGGATCAAAATCCCCCAGGAAGGTAGAACAGCAAAGCATCCTACCGCATGGTCCTATGCCACCGAGCATCTTAGCTTCGTCCCGAACACCAATTTGGCGCAATTCGATCCTTGTCCGAAAGATCGCTGCCAAGTCCTTTACAAGCTCCCGGAAATCTACTCTTCCGTCGGCTGTAAAGTAAAAAATCACTTTATTTCGATCAAATGTATATTCAACATCAACAAGCTTCATATCAAGCTGATGAGTGCTGACTTTTTCACAGCACACCTCATAGGCTTCATGTGCAGCTTCCTTGTTTTCCTCAACAATCATCCGATCCTTTTGATCTGCAATTCTCAGAACTTTTTTCAATGGAAGGACAACATCGTTCTCATCCACTTGCTTCCGGGCAATTACTACTTTTCCGTACTCTACGCCCCGGACTGTTTCCACGATTACAAAGTCGTCCTTTTGAATTGAGAGATCTCCGGGATCGAAGTAATAAATCTTCCCGGCTTTCTTAAACCGTACTCCCACTACATCATACAAATGAAGATCCCTCCTGCAATTTTAACACAAGCTGTTCCATCAACAGCTGCGGATTCATATTTGCGTGCAGCTTTCTTTTTGCCTCCAAAATGGCTGTCATCTGCTCGGTCAGACGACGTCCGGACGTTTGTAATGCATATTGCTCTAAACGGTTCATCTCGTTTAGATAAACAGCCTGTCCCTTTTTCCCAAGCTGTATATATAGTAAATCCTTAAAGATAAGTATCAGCAAATCCAAACCGCGATCAAACTGCTCTTTCTCTTTAAAGTGCAAAAACCATTCTTCCTGCAGTGCAACCATCGCCTCTAAAGGATTCTTTTTCAGCACTTCATATAATTTTAACACTATTTTTTGTGCTTGTGCAAACCAATCATCACTGGAGAGAGCGATTGCTTCATCCAAATTATTGGTTAATTGGGCCAATAATGGCGCCATTTGCGGGCTTACACCGTTTTCCGCAAGCTGCATTTCCATATTTTGGGGCGTTAGCGGAATGAATGAAATGGTCTGGCAGCGGGACAAAATGGTCGGCAGCATCCTTTGTCCCTGTTCGGTCATCAGGATGGCGACAGAGTCAGAGTTCGGCTCCTCCAGAAACTTGAGAAGGCTGTTCGCCGCATTTACCGTCATTTTATCGGCATGATTGATCATATAAAGCTTGCGCTTCGACTCCACTCCTGTTTTCGAGAACTCCTCCTGAAGCGCCTGTATCTGATGCTTTTTAATTGAAAGCCCATCAGGCTCCAGCAGATGTATGTCCGGATGGTTGCCGCTGTTGATCCTCCTGCAGTTCGTGCAGTCTTCACATGGGATATAGCCGCCCTCCGGCCTTTCGCAGAACAGGCTTTTTGCCAAAAGAAGCCCGGCATCCTTCTTGCCGGTCCCCCTCATCCCTTCAAATAAATAGGCGTGGGCAAGCCGGTCCTTCTGTATGCTGTTTTTGAATAATTTCAATACGGCAGGCTGAAGCCTCTCCAGCTGCTCCCACGTTTTTGCCAAACTGATCACTCACCTACATATATATATTAATGAGCAGTCCTTTGATTTCCCCGATTTTCCCGAGAATACCGATGGACTGCTTTTCCTTCTTCATGACTTCCTCCGTCAGATCGGCCAGCTTCTGATCAATGGTCTCCACAATCTTTAAAGACCGGCCCTGTCCATACTGGTTCCAGCTGTGGGACTGGTTCAGCTCCATCCCATAATCCACTGTTTCCTTCACAAAACGTTTGACAAGTGTTTTAAACTTGGCAAGATCCTTGAAATTGCGCGATCTCCCCAGGCGTTCCCCGGCAGAGTCGATATCCTTCAAAAGCCCCTGAAGCTGGGCCATCTGCATTTTTTGGTCCTGCTTCTGGACAAGCTGCTGGAACTTTGCCCCATCGCCTGGCTGAAGCTTTTGATCCTGCTTAACCTTATCAAGGTTAAGGCGCAAATCCTGATTTATTTTCAAAGCGATCGTCTCCTGTTATCCCTTATTAAAACTGATGGAAGCTTTCAACCGGCAGAACAAATACTGTCGCTCCGCCCACTTCGACCTCAACCGGATACGGCACATAAGAATCGGCATTCCCGCCCATCGGCGATACTGGCGCCACCAGCTGGTCGCGCGCACTGCAGCTGTCCTTTATGACCTGCAGGGCCTTGTCCACCCGGATATCATCTGTACCAATCATAAAGGTCGTGTTGCCCGCTTTTAAAAAACCGCCGGTGCTCGCCATCTTTGTTGCCCTGAAATTATGCTCCACTAACGCACTCATCAGCTTATTGCTGTCCTGATCCTGAATAACGGCTAATATTAGCTTCATCTATTGTCACGTCCTTTAAAAAGTGTTTTTCCGCGTGTATCTATCTATATTATAGCAAGAATTCTGTCTATAAACAGTGTCTATTCAGGAGCAATGAAATAAATCCGTTCTCTAAAGAACAAAAAAACTTTCCTGAAAAGGAGAAAAGGCCCCATGAGGCCCTTTCGTTCAGAATCTATTTATCTGCAAACAGCGATTTCAGCCTGGCAGATGCCAGCTGGTAAACCTCTTCCACAGGAAGAGAAGCATCTATGCGGCTAATCCTATCCGGGAATTTTGCAAGCAGGATCTCATAGCCTTCCCGTACCTTCGTATGAAATTCCAGGCTCTCCAAATCCAGCCGGTTCACTTCCCGGCCTTGATTCCGGCCGATCCTCTGGAGGCCGGAAGCCGGATCAATATCAAAATATAAGGTCAGCTCAGGCATCATGCCTTCAATGGCGAAATGATTGATCGAATAGACCTCATCAATCCCAAGCCCCCGGGCATATCCCTGATAGGCAAGCGAGCTGTCAATAAAACGGTCGCACAGGACGATATAGCCTTCATCAAGAGCAGGCTGCACCTTCTCTGCCAAGTGCTGCCTTCTCGCTGCTGCATAAAGAAGCGCCTCTGTCCGAGGATCCATTGCCGTATTCTTTGTATCCAGGATAACAGCCCTGATCTGCTCAGCGATTTCAATGCCGCCCGGCTCCCTCGTCTGCATCACTTTATATCCTTCATCAGCGAGCCCGCTCGCCAGCATATTGATAATAGTCGTCTTGCCGGCTCCCTCAGGACCTTCCGCTGTTATAAATAAACCTTTATCCATCATGTTCCTCCTGCTTACATTCTGCTTGTAAAGCATATATGCTGATTTGATTTTTATCTAAATGGCTGCCGCCCTGGAACCTTGCACCGCTTGCCTGTAAAAGCCGGATGCTCTTCACATCCTCTTCTGATATCACTTCACCGGGAAAAAGGAGCGGAATACCTGGAGGATACGGAATGATCAGCTCTGCGCATATCTTTCCTGCCGCCTCCTCCATGGATACTGCTTTTCTGCTCATCCCCATCAGGTCCTGGGCATTCACGGCAAGGGTCGAAACAGATGGCTTTTGAAAATAATTCACTTTTGCAGTCTGGCCCTTCCTTTTTCCGGACATGGCCTTCTCCGTTTTAAAAATAATCTCTTTAAAAGGAAAATCCATATCCTTCTTTAAGAGCGGGAGGACAAACACGACATTATAGGGATCCGCCATTTCAGGATAAATCCCCTCATCCTCCAGCAGGCTCTGCAGCTCAAAGCCGGACAACCCTTCAGGCTGGATCACAACTTTCAGCGGGTCTCCTGCACCTTCTTCATATTCCAGCACCAGCAGGCCGCTTATGCCGGCCAGCCCGCGCCTGAATGATTCTATACGCTCAAGGAGGATTTTATCATCCTCTTCTGTAAATGTTTCTAAATAATGCCTGGCACCATCCAATGATGCCATGATCGGATAAGAAGGGCTGCTGGACTGCAGCATCTGCAAATATTCCCTTGCTCCCTCATAACCGATGAGCCGGCTATTATAATGGAGATAAGCACCCATCGTCATGGCAGGGAGCGTCTTATGGGCTGACTGCACCACGAAATCAGCCCCCAGCTCCACTGCTGACTTCAGCCGGGACATTTTAATCAGATGAGCCCCATGCGCCTCATCCACCAATACAGGTATCCCATGCTGATGGGCTTTATGGATGATTGCCTGCAAATCAAATACCATGCCATAATAGTTCGGATAAGTCAGGATGATTGCTTTGGCATCAGGGTGAAGGCTGATAGCTTTTTCCACCGTCTCTGGAGCAATGCCACCGGCCACCCCCCAGTCACCATTATACTCCGGCCCCAGGAAAACAGAAGATGCCTTGGCAAGACGTATCCCATTCAAAACGGACTTATGGCAATTCCGCTGCACAAGGACCGTCTCGCCTTCCTTCACAGTCCCAAGGATCATGGCAAGGTTTCCAACAGTCGACCCATTTATTAAAAAAGAGCTCTCTTTAGCTCCATACAGCTTGCTTGCTAAAAGTTCTGCTTCTTTGATGGCACCTGAAGCAGCATGGAGATCATCCAGACCGGACAATTCCGTCACATCCAGCTTCAGTGCCTCTGCGTAGGCCTCTTGGCTGCCTTTATATAAAAGGCCATTCTTATGTCCCGGGACATGCAGGGAAATGCTGTCCTTACCTATATGATCCAGCAGCCTGCCGTACAGGGGAATATTATTATAGTCATTCATTGTTATCACCAGATTGTTAGATTCTTCACCTATTTTATCAGACCCCATCTTAAAAAGATAATGCGTCCCCTAAATAAAAATAAGCTGTTGCCAAAAGAATTGCCTATAGACATACACCCGGAAGCGAAGCAGAACATACAATAGAAAACATGTAAATACCCTCGAGACTTTTCAAAAAATTGTATTATTTTTTGCACAATGGACAGAATAAGAGGTGGAGGTGGAGATATGGATTCTTTATTGGCAAACAATCAGATGAAGAAAACCTGTGTCATTTGCGAAGAGGATAAAACAAGGGGCATACATTTATATACTTCTTTCATCTGCACAGATTGTGAATCTGATCTGATTAACACCGACACGGACAATCCAAAATATAAATATTATCTAAAGAAACTGCGGAAAGTAAATACACCGGAAATATTCTCGTAGAAGCTGATGCTTCTTTTTTTTGTGGTTTTTTGTACGAAAGCATCCATTTTAACATTGTGTCCATGGCGGCCGCAGCAGGCAATCACATTAGAAGGCAGAGTGTGGGGTTGGACAGCAGGGTTATATTTATTAGTCTAGTTGGGGTGTTGGTGGATTGTCTTGCGAATTGATTATTCATGGTTAAAGCTGCTTTATTCAACGATATGTTAAGCAAGGACGCAGAGCAATTCGCCCGTCCGGCATACATTTAAGAAAGCAGCTGCCGGCTGTAGTTGGATTTAAGGCAAATGGTAAATTAGTTGGGATTTTGGTAAATTAATTGGCCATTTGATTAAATAAATCGCTGAGTCGGTAGATTATCGAGCCAAATGATTAAATTCAAAACCAAAGCAGCTGCTCTCCCCAATATTCTCGACGAAAACCTGCTCATTTCCCCCACGCCGTCACTAATTTCGCCCAAGAACCCTTTTCTTATTAAAACCTTCTCCATTTCACTAAAAACAGCACAAAAAAAGAACAGTCCCACAGACTGTTCTTCATTTTGCCCGGCAGCGTCCTACTCTCACAGGGGGAGAGCCCCCAACTACCATCGGCGCTGAGAAGCTTAACTTCCGTGTTCGGTATGGGAACGGGTGTGACCTTCTCGCTATCGCCACCAGACTATTTAGATGAGGTTTTTGTTCCCTCAAAACTAGATAATGCAGAAGAAGAATTACAAAGCAATCAAATGTGGTTAAGTCCTCGATCTATTAGTATCTGTCAGCTCCACGTGTCACCACGCTTCCACCTCAGACCTATCAACCTGATCATCTTTCAGGGATCTTACTAGCTTGACGCTATGGGAAATCTCATCTCGAGGGGGGCTTCATGCTTAGATGCTTTCAGCACTTATCCCTTCCGCACATAGCTACCCAGCGATGCCTTTGGCAAGACAACTGGTACACCAGCGGTGCGTCCATCCCGGTCCTCTCGTACTAAGGACAGCTCCTCTCAAATTTCCTGCGCCCACGACGGATAGGGACCGAACTGTCTCACGACGTTCTGAACCCAGCTCGCGTACCGCTTTAATGGGCGAACAGCCCAACCCTTGGGACCGACTACAGCCCCAGGATGCGATGAGCCGACATCGAGGTGCCAAACCTCCCCGTCGATGTGGACTCTTGGGGGAGATAAGCCTGTTATCCCCGGGGTAGCTTTTATCCGTTGAGCGATGGCCCTTCCATGCGGAACCACCGGATCACTAAGCCCGACTTTCGTCCCTGCTCGACTTGTAGGTCTCGCAGTCAAGCTCCCTTGTGCCTTTACACTCTGCGAATGATTTCCAACCATTCTGAGGGAACCTTTGGGCGCCTCCGTTACTTTTTAGGAGGCGACCGCCCCAGTCAAACTGCCCGCCTGACACTGTCTCCCGCCCCGATCAGGGGCGCGGGTTAGAATTTCAATACAGCCAGGGTAGTATCCCACCAATGCCTCCACCGAAGCTGGCGCTCCGGCTTCAAAGGCTCCTACCTATCCTGTACAAGCTGTACCA
>NC_022524.1:17500-32500 GCF_000473245.1 Bacillus infantis NRRL B-14911 | reverse complement strand
GAGTGCCTTGGAAAGCGTGACTTCATCTGCATATTCCAGATCTCCGCCCACCGGCAGACCATGGGCAATCCTTGTAATTTTGATACCGGATGGCTTAAGGAGGCGCGAAATGTACATCGCTGTCGCTTCCCCTTCAATATTTGGGTTGGTCGCCAGTATAACTTCTTCCACCGTCTCATCCTGCAGCCTTTTTAAAAGGTCAGGTATATTGATATCTTCCGGTCCTATTCCGTCCATCGGAGAAATAGCGCCGTGGAGAACGTGGTACAGGCCGTTGAATTCCTTCATTTTTTCCATGGCGATAACATCCTTAGGATCCTGCAGAACACAAATTACACTCCTGTCCCTGCGCTGATCCTCGCAGATATAACAGGGATCCTGATCGGTAATATGGCCGCACACCGAGCAGTAAGATAAATTTCGTTTGGCATTCACCAGCGCCTTAGCAAAATCAAGAACGGTGTCTTCCTTCATGCTAAGGACAAAAAAAGCCAGGCGAGCGGCTGTTTTCGGGCCGATCCCCGGCAGCTTCATAAAGCTGTCTATCAACTTAGATATCGGTTCAGGATAATGCATACTACTCCTCCTATATAGAAATGCGGAGGGCGCTTGCTCATCGGCGACAAGCATAAGACGAACTGGCCGAAAGGTTTGTTCTTTAACCTTTTGGCCAGTTTGGCTTATGACCTCGAGCCGATAGCGCCCGCAGCTGGACAATCAAGAAATGCGAAAGCGGCTTGCCCAGGGACGACAAGCATAAGACAATGCCTGTTTCCTGCCGCCCTTTTGCCTGCCCCCATTCGTATTCACGCCTTTTTTGCTTTTTCAGGCATTTTTAAAGCGGAGATTAACTCCGCTTCGGCTTTTAAAACATTCCAGGCAGGTTCATTCCTTTTGTAAACTGCCCCATTGTATCATTTGTCAGATCATCAGCCTTTTTAAGGGCGTCATTTGTTGCTGCAAGTACGAGGTCCTGAAGCATATCGATATCTTCCGGATCTACTACTTCTTCTTTAATATTGACTTCAAGGACTTGCTTGTGTCCGGAAACGATGACTGTCACCATTCCGCCGCCTGCAGTACCTTCAATTCTTTTTTCCCCCAGCTCTTCCTGAGCCTCGGCCATTTTCTTCTGCATTTTCTGCATTTGCTTCATCATGTTTTGCATATTGCCCATTCCACGCATATTCTTTACCTCCAAATAGTTTTATTCTTTGATTTCGACTAAATCCCCGAACAGCTTTTGTGCTTCGGATACGACCAGGTCGTCTTCCGGGGCGCCAAGCCCGCTGCCTTCAGAAGGCTCATCGCGATGCCCGCTGTTCAGAAAACTGCCCCGTATCCGCTGCCACTGCTCTTCAGGCACCCCGACAACCTGTTTCCTTTGTCCGGTCAATTCCTGGATGGCACCGGATATCGTTTCTATAAATTTAGCATTATCCATGGCCATTTGACAGTGTATTTCATATTTAAATTTAACGATGAACGCATCCGCTGAAGCAGCGACCGGCTCTGCTTCATTCAGCAGAGCGGCCTGGGACCGCATCTGGTTATGCACGAGCCTTCCCAGCATATCGCCCCATTTGCCCTTTACGGCATTCAGGTCATTTTTCGTTGCATTTTTCAGGATTTCATTAATTTTCCCTTCAGGCGCCTGGAATCCTTTTCTTGAGGTTCTCTGTGCCTGCTTCTTCTGGGCAGGCTCAGCCGCACCCGAAACGGTGACCCCATTTTTCTTCAGCTCAGCCAGCTCCTCTTGAAGCTGTTCGATTTTTCTCATGAGAGGTTCAATATCGGCAGCCGCCTTTTTCTCTGTACCCTCAAGCTGGCAGAGCTTCATGATGGCTACCTCAAGGAAAATCCTTGGATGGTTGGTCCAGCGCATTTCCTGCTGGGCTTTATTCAGAATTTCAATCAGGCTGTACAGCTGCTGAGGATCAATCTCTTCAGCCAATGCCTTGAATTCTTCATCAAGCATGACGCGTTCGAGCGACTCATCCAGTGAAGGAGCTGCCTTGTATAAAAGCATGTCCCTGTAATATAAGATGAAGTCCTCGATGAACCTGGAAGGATCCTTCCCCTGAAACAGGAGGGTCTCCAGTGCTTCCAGCGCACCTGCAGCATCTTTTTCCATGACGTTTCTGGACAGTTTATTCAGGAATCCCTGGGAAACGGCTCCTGTTACTGTGAGGGCATCCTCCGCCGTCACTTTGTCCTGGCTGAAGGATATCGCCTGATCAAGGAGGCTGAGAGCATCCCTCATCCCTCCCTCGGCAGCCCGGGCAACGATATGGAGGGCATTCTCTTCATACTGCACCCCGGTCTCATCCACTATCATTTTCATCCGGCCGACGATCGACTGTGCCGTTATGCGCTTGAAGTCAAAGCGCTGGCATCTTGAAATGATGGTGAGCGGAATCTTGTGGGGTTCTGTTGTAGCAAGAATGAACATAACATGCTTCGGAGGCTCTTCAAGTGTTTTTAATAGTGCATTGAAGGCGCCGATCGAAAGCATATGAACCTCATCGACGATATATACTTTATATTTGACTGCACTGGGTGCATATTTGACTTTGTCCCTAATATCCCGAATCTCTTCCACACCGTTGTTGGAGGCCGCATCGATTTCAATCACGTCCGGTATGGAGCCATTCGTAATGCCAATGCAGGAATCACACTCATTGCAAGGCTCGCTGATCGGAGCCCTTTCACAGTTGACGGTTTTGGCCAGTATTTTGGCCGCACTCGTCTTTCCCGTCCCCCTGGGCCCGGAAAATAAGTATGCATGAGAGGCTTTCTGCTGAAGCAGGGCGTTCTGCAATGTTTTGGTTACGTGTTCCTGCCCTACAACATCTATGAACTGCTGTGGACGCCAGACACGATATAATGCCTGGTAACTCATCTTCGCGCCCCCTTCCTAACTGCTTTTCTATCTCTATTATACCGTATCAGTTCCTATTTTCCAAAAAGGATTGCAAATATCCGGAGGAGCAATTTTCCAGCAGGAACATGCATAAAAAAACCCACCCCTGACCGGGATGAGCTTTGCTTTTATCATTATAACTGCCGTGCACCTTCCGTCGACTGGCTCCCATAAGCGTTACTTAAGCAGTTAGCTCGGCCCAGGCAACCCTGCGGCACATGGGAGGGACCACTTAATGCTGCTTCCTTCCGGACCTGACATGGTTCATGGATTCCCATTGCGCAGGACCCGGGCGTCAACACCACTTACTTAAGGCAGGCCCTACAGGACACCAGCCTCGGGAAGGGGTTCAGCCTCGCTAGAGCGGATTGCGAGTACAGGGCACCGCTACCTCCCCGCTTAGCACGGCAAAATTGATACCATATTTGGCTGCGTCGTTTGTGACGCATAATCAGTATACTAAGTTTCGGACGAAATTGCAATGCCTATGGCCTGTCAATTCCTTCTTGCAGATCCAGCAGCTGTTTTCGCCGCCTTTTCTCTTCCTTTTTCCGTTCGCGGAGAGCCCGGAAGAAATCGGTCAGCAGGCTGCCGCATTCTTCTTCCAGCACCCCTGCTGATACCTCGCTCTGGTGGTTGAATCTTTCATCCTGGAGCAGATTCATGAATGTGCCCGCACAGCCGCCCTTTGGATCGGCCGCTCCATATACAACCCTCTTGATGCGGGAGAGAATGATGGCGCCCGAACACATGGCGCACGGCTCTAATGTGACATAAAGCGCAGCATCCTCAAGTCTCCATGTCCCAAGCATCCCGCAGGCTTCCTCAATGGCAAGGAGTTCAGCATGCGCCACCGCATTCTGGTTCGACTCACGGAGATTATGGGCGCGGCTGATTATCTTCCCGTCCAGGACCACAACGGCCCCGATCGGAACCTCCCCAAGCTCTCCTGCCTTTTTCGCTTCTTCTATTGCTTCCTTCATATAATCATCATCATTGTAAGTAATATTCATCTTTTTTCCTACCATCCCTTATGTTTAAAAATATACCAAGGGTGTATATAGCCTTTAGTGCTCACAATAGACCCAAAGGAGAGAACTGACATGAAAGAATCATCTACAGCACTCTTAATTATAGACATGATCAATAATTTTGATTTTCCGGAGGGTGAAATTCTAGCCGCAAAAGCTGAGAAAATCTCCGGTCCCATAAAAACATTAAAGGAAAAATGCGCTGCTGAAGCTATTCCTGTCATCTATGTTAATGATCATTACAGCCTTTGGCAAGCCGACTTTGAAAAGATAGCCGATTACTGCCGGAATGAAAACAGCAGGGACATCATTGACTGCCTCTACCCTTCTGATGAAGACTACTTTTTGATCAAGCCGAAGCACTCTGCTTTTTACGGCACTGCTCTTAACACCCTGCTTCTTCAGTTAAATGTCAAGAATCTGATCATCACCGGTGTAGCCGGGAATATTTGCGTCCTTTTTACGGCGAATGACGCCTATATGAGAGAATACAGCTTGTACGTCCCTGAAAATTGCCTTGCTTCCAATGATGACCATGACAACGAAAATGCTCTGAAAATGATGAAGAACGTCCTCAATGCCCGCACAGAACCCTTCTCTGAGAAAAATAGCATTTCAGCCTGTTTCCCTTCATAAAATGATGGTAGCGTAATTTGCCATTAAGGGGGAAATGAATATGCAAATCCATATAGTGCGGGCAGGACAGTCCCTGACAGGGATCGCTCAGGCTTATGGCACGACGGCAGCCGATATTTCACAGGCCAATGAACTCCCCAATCCCGACAGGCTCGTTGTCGGCCAGGCGCTGGTGATCCCGATCACAGGGCGCTTTTACTGGGTTCAGCCAGGCGATACTTTGTCTGCCATTTCCCGGCGGACAGGGATTACGGTTCAGGAAATAGCAACCATCAACCGGATTTCGGCATCACAGCCTCTCCAGCCGGGCTTGCGCCTCTACCTGCCGCCGCGGCCGAAAACAGCGGCTGAATTCAATGCCTATGTAGAACCGAGGGGTACATCTGTTGCCCCTGCACTTGAGGAAGGAGCGCGTGAAGCTGCACCCTACCTCACCTATCTGGCACCCTTCAGCTTCCAGGCCCTGAGGGATGGCGGTCTTAAAGAGCCGCTCCTCAATAATTTCCCGGCCATCGCCAAAGCGAATAACAATGTGCTGATGATGGTCATCACCAACCAGGAGAATGACCAGTTCAATGATGAGCTTGGCCGGATCCTCCTGAATGATATACCTGTGCAGGATAAGTTTCTGGATAATATAACTGCCGCAGCCAAGAAGTACGGCTTCAGGGATATCCATTTTGACTTCGAATACTTACGCCCTGAGGACCGGGAGGCATACAACCGGTTTTTACGAAAAGCAAAGGCCCGGTTCAGCCGGGAAGGCTGGCTCATTTCTACCGCCCTCGCGCCGAAGACGAGCGCCGGCCAGAAGGGACGCTGGTATGAAGCCCATGATTATAAGGCACACGGGGAAATCGTGGATTTTGTCGTTATCATGACCTATGAGTGGGGCTACAGCGGCGGCCCTGCCCAGGCCGTTTCCCCGATCGGCCCTGTCCGGGAGGTCCTGGAATATGCAGTAAGCGAAATGCCGTCCTCCAAGATCATGATGGGCCAAAATCTGTACGGCTATGACTGGACCCTTCCATTTGTCCAGGGTACTACCGCAAGGGCGCTGAGCCCGCAGCAGGCCATCGAGCTGGCAGCGGAGAACAATGTGCCCATCCGCTATAATACGAAATCGCAGGCCCCGCTGTTCAACTATACAGACACCGACGGGAAGCGGCATGAGGTGTGGTTTGAGGATGCGAGGTCAATCCAGGCAAAATTCGATCTTATGAAGGAATTGAATCTGAGAGGGATGAGCTACTGGAAGCTCGGCCTGTCTTTTCCCCAGAACTGGCTGTTGATCACAGACAATTTTAATGTGACAAAACGGGAGTAACGAAGGCATTTTCGCCTGGGTGCACAGGAAGCTATGGGTCAGTCTGATCCATGGCTTTTTTTATATTTTTTGCCTGAAGAAATTCCATATCCCTTCCACTGTATAGTGTGTTAAAATATTTTTTGTGTCGTTAAAAGTCGATTTAAAGGATAACTGGACATAGATAAATAAGAACAATAAGGAGGCCACACTGTGGGGGGGACACCTTTTATTACCGTTGAAGGCCCGATCGGCGTAGGGAAAACCTCGCTGGCAAAGGCCATTTCCGAGCATTTTCAATTTGCACTGCTGAAAGAGATTGTAGATGAAAATCCTTTTCTTGGGAAGTTTTATGACAACATTGAGGAATGGAGCTTCCAGACGGAAATGTTTTTCCTGTGCAACCGCTATAAGCAGCTCGGAGACATCAATACTGATTATTTAGCCAATAACAAGGCCGTTGTTGCCGATTACCATATTCTCAAAAACCTCGTTTTTGCCGAAAGGACGCTGAGCCCGGCAGAATTCCAAAAATATGTGAAGATCTACGATATCCTGACAAGTGATATGCCAAGGCCTAATGTCATCATCTACCTTCACGCAAGCCTCGAGACGCTCCTGCAGCGGATCAGGCTGCGGGGCCGGGAGATTGAAAAGAATATCAGCCCGCTCTATCTGGAGCAGCTGTCAATTGATTATGAGAACGCCATGAACCTGTTCACTGAACAGCACCCTGATATTCCGGTTCTGCGCTTCAGCGGCGATGATCTGGATTTTGTGAAAAATAAAGAAGATCTCTCTCAAATTTTGGACAGCCTTTCCCTATCTTTAATTAAAGGAGCTTATCACCATGAATCTTAGGAATAAGTACGAAATTCCCGGAAATTCCGTGATTACCATTGCTGGTACGGTCGGGGTAGGGAAATCGACAATGACCAATGCGCTTGCGGGTGCTCTGGGCTTTCGCACCTCATTTGAAAAAGTGGACACCAATCCTTACCTGGACAAATTTTATGCAGATTTCGACAGGTGGAGCTTCCATCTGCAGATTTATTTCCTTGCCGAACGCTTCAAGGAGCAGAAACGCATCTTTGAATATGGCGGCGGCTTTATCCAGGACCGTTCCATTTACGAAGATACCGGCATTTTTGCCAAGATGCATCATGAAAAAGGAACCATGTCCCAGGTGGACTATGAAACATACACAAGCCTGTTCGATGCAATGGTCATGACACCATACTTCCCTCATCCCGACCTGCTGATTTACCTGGAAGGTTCCATTGAAGACATCTTATCCAGGATCCAGGAAAGAGGGCGCCCGATGGAGCAGCAGACACCTGTATCCTACTGGGAAGAAATGCATGAACGCTATGAAAACTGGATCAACACATTCAATGCTTGCCCAGTCCTGCGCCTGAACATCAATGATTATGACCTGATGGCTGATGGCGCCTCCATTGAGCCTGTCATTGAAAAAATCTCCGTCTTTCTGAAGCAGTCGCAGCTGCTGAAAAAGTAAAACAGCAGATTATGTTCTCAGGAGTGAGATACAAAATAAGCCCGGCATAAACGCCGGGCTTATTTTTATTTGGAAGGATTCCAGAAAAGTCAGCTGAAACCACATTTGCATTCTTGAAAACATAAAAAAGCCGCTGCAAAATGCAGCGGCTTTTTATGTATCTCCAATAGTTATGCGCTATGGTTGATTTTATAATGGAGGAGGTAGAGGGATTCGAACCCCCGCGCGGTGTTACCCGCCTGTCGGTTTTCAAGACCGATCCCTTCAGCCAGACTTGGGTATACCTCCGTATCGACAAGATTTATTCTATCAGCTCTCCAATAAGAAGTCAACATTATTTCAAAAAAAATTGGACGGGTTTTTAACACCCGTCCAGGTGGAATGCTTTATGCTTTGCCGATTACTTCTTTATTGCCCATATACGGTCTTAATACTTCCGGAATGATGACACTTCCGTCTTCCTGCTGGTAGTTTTCAAGGATAGCGGCAACCGTACGGCCGATCGCGAGGCCAGAGCCATTCAGGGTATGAAGATGCTCAGGCTTGCCCTTAGGCTCGCGGCGGAAACGGATGTTCGCACGGCGTGCCTGGAAGGCTTCAAAGTTACTGCAAGAAGAAATCTCACGGTAGGTCCCGTAGCTTGGGATCCAGACTTCGATATCGTATTTCTTGGCAGCTGTGAATCCGAGATCGCCTGTGCACATGCTGAGCACACGGTACGGCAGGCCAAGCAGCTGCAGAACCTTTTCAGCATGTCCTGTCAGTTTTTCAAGCTCTTCATAAGAATCTTCAGGACGGACAAACTTCACAAGCTCCACCTTATTGAATTGATGCTGGCGGATCAGACCCCTTGTATCGCGGCCCGCAGACCCCGCTTCAGAACGGAAGCAAGCACTGAATGCGGCATAATTGATCGGAAGCTGTTCATTCGTCAGGATTTCATCTCTGTGCATGTTTGTAACAGGCACTTCTGCTGTCGGAATCAGGAAGTAGTCTTCACTTTCGATCAGGAAGGCATCTTCTTCGAACTTTGGCAGCTGCCCAGTGCCTGTCATGCTGGCACGGTTGACCATATATGGAGGAAGGACTTCCATATAGCCATGCTCTTCTGTGTGAAGATCAAGCATGAAGTTAAATAAAGCACGCTCTAAGCGGGCGCCAAGGCCTTTGTAGAATACAAAGCGGCTTCCCGTAACCTTGCCGGCCCTCTCAAAGTCAAGGATGTCCAGGTCAGTGGCAATATCCCAGTGAGGCTTCGGCTCGAAGCTGAAATCACGGACATTGCCCCATTTTCTCGCCTCGACATTATCGTCTTCCGTCTCACCGACCGGAACGCTTTCATGCGGGATATTCGGAATGCTCATCAAAAGGCTGTCCAATGATTCTTCCACTGTGCGGAGCTCTTCATCAAATGCTTTGATCTTGTCTCCTACTTCCCTCATCTCGGCAATCAGGCTGTCCGCATCTTTCTTTTCACGCTTAAGTACAGCTACCTGCTGGGAAACCTCATTCCTTCTGCTCTTCAGCTGCTCTGTTTCCATGATCAGCTCACGGCGCCTTACATCAAGATCTTCAAATTTCCCAAGGTCGCCAAGATCCTCTCCGCGGTGCTGCAGACGGTTCTTCACTTCTTCAAAATTGCTTCGTAAATATTTAATATCAAGCATGCTGCTTCCTCCTCTTCATACATTCGATAGGCATATGAGCGGCACCCGCGAAAAAAACAAAAAACCCCCGTCCCAAAAAAGGGACGGGAGTTACCCGCGTTGCCACCCTAGTTGAAGGCAAAATTGCCTTCCACCTTAAATCCATAACGGTTTTTAACCGAAAGCACTTACTCGCCCATGCAGGCTTTCCATGCTTTTGCTCAAGGACGGATTCACAGGGTCCCACCACCGGTTTCCACCAGCCACCGGCTCTCTATTGGAATGGGATTTCCGCTACTAATTCCTCTCAATGCGTTTCGAATGTAATTTTATAATAATTTACTACAATTATGCGCTATTTGCAACCAATTATTCAAACTAAATTTGCCTGGGCTTCTTTCACCATTTCCACAAAGTAGGCTGTGAGACGGTGATCCTCTGTCAGCTCAGGATGGAATGAACAGCCCAGGAATTGGCCTTCCCTCGCAGCGACGATGCGGCCATCATGCTTCGCGAGCACTTCAACATTCTCGCCGGCCTGCAGAATATGCGGCGCACGGATGAAGACAGCTTCAAAGTCCTCTGCCACTCCTGCAATATCAAGGGGCGCTTCAAAGCTCTCCCGCTGCCTTCCGAAAGAATTGCGCTCCACCTCGACATCCATGACGCCAATATGCGGTTCTGCATAGCCGGCAACTGTCTTTGCCAGCAGGATGAGGCCAGCGCATGTACCGAACATCGGTTTCCCTGATTGGGAAAATGACCTAAGTTCTTCCATGAAATCATATTTATCGATCAGGCGGCGCATCGTTGTGCTTTCGCCGCCCGGGATGATCAGTCCGTCCACTTCCGCAAGCTGCTCTCTCCGCTTGATGACGACTGCCTCCGCTCCGCAGGCTTCAATGGAACGGACATGCTCCCTGACAGCCCCCTGAAGGCCCAATACGCCTACTTTAACCATATTCATTCTCCTTACCAACCGCGCTCCTGCATACGAGCTTCAGGAGCCAGTGATGAGATTTCGATGCCTTTCATCGGTGTTCCAAGTTCTTTTGACAATTCAGCAATCAGCTTGTAATCCTGATAATGGGTAGTCGCCTCTACGATCGCTCTCGCAAACTTGGCTGGATTATCGGACTTGAAGATGCCTGAACCAACGAATACGCCGTCTGCACCAAGCTCCATCATTAAAGCAGCATCCGCAGGTGTCGCAACGCCGCCTGCAGCGAAGTTAACGACCGGAAGGCGGCCAAGCTCCTTAATTTCGAGAAGAAGCTCGTAAGGGGCTCCGAGAAGCTTAGCTTCAGTCATCAGCTCATCCAGATTCATGCCGACAACCTTGCGCACCTGTGCATTTACCTTGCGGATATGGCGTACCGCTTCAACGATATTGCCTGTTCCCGGCTCGCCTTTAGTGCGAAGCATTGCCGCTCCTTCACCGATCCTGCGGGCAGCCTCGCCAAGGTCGCGGCATCCGCATACAAACGGAACCGTAAAGTCCCTTTTATTTAAGTGATACTCTTCATCAGCAGGAGTGAGCACTTCACTCTCATCTATATAATCAACGCCCATTGCTTCTAATACACGGGCTTCCACGATATGGCCAATTCTGCCTTTAGCCATAACAGGAATCGTTACAGCATTCATGACTTCCTCAACAATGCGGGGGTCTGCCATCCTGGCCACACCGCCGGCAGCACGGATATCGGATGGAACCCGCTCCAGTGCCATGACTGCGACTGCGCCGGCCTCTTCAGCAATCTTAGCCTGCTCAGCGTTGACAACGTCCATGATTACGCCGCCCTTTTGCATTTCTGCCATTCCGCGCTTTACTCGATCTGTACCTGTCTTCACTATAAAATCCCCCTTCTGTAATACCATCTGCTTTTAACAGGCAAAATACCCATTAATTTATAGGAAAATATATTAATTCGATAGGAATTCGTCCAGTTCCCCTAATGAAAATAAACAATAAAAAAGGGTCCCTGTCAAGACAAGGAACCCTTTTTTATCAGACTCTTCCGGATTTTTATTTTCTTCCGGTTAAAGTCAGTCCATTATAAAAATTAGAACCAGCCTTTTACAGCTGAAGAAATGCTGCCCCAAAGATCTCCGAAGAAGCCGCCGATCCCGCGCATTGTCAGCACGAACCAATTTGCCTTTTCTACACTTTCAGCCGCGACGACATCAACCTGGATACCGCCTTTTCCTGAAAGAAAGTCAAGGCCGTTTTCTTTGTCTGACTTCAAAGTCAGGTAGCCGATCTTTTCGCCTTTTTTCACAGGTGCCGTCAGATTGCCGTCTTTATCAAGCTTGTCTTTATCAAGGACAAGCTCAGGCTTGTAGCTTTCCTTCTCCCCATTCTTCACGACAAGCTCGATAGCGTCCTTCGCCTGGATCTTCACGCTGTCTTCCTTGCCTTTAGTAACAGGCAGTGTTTTCTGGCCCTTTACCTGATAGTTCTTCGCAATGATTTCTTCTTTGGAAAAATTGCTGAAAGCATAATCAAGCATTTTTCTTGTTTCATCAAAACGGGATTTATAAGAACCGGAATTCCCTTCACCCTTGGCATTCATCACAACTGTAATATAGCGGTTACCGTCACGGGTAGCCGTACCAGTGAAGCAGTAGCCGGCAAAATCGGTCGTACCCGTTTTAAGCCCGTCCACTCCCTCATAGCCGAATACAAGGCTTGGAAGCATCCAGTTCCAGTTATCCATCTTGATTTCATCATCAGTGCCTTCTCTGAAGTTCTTAGTCGGAATGCTGGTCGTCTCCAGTATTTCCGGATAATCATGCAGCAGGCGCTGTGCCAGCTTGGCTGTAGCACGTGCGGACATGACATTCTCATCCTCTGCTCCGCCCACCTGGTGGGAGCCTTTTAAGTCACGATTATTCAAACCTGAGGAATTGACAAATTTGTAATCTTTCAAGCCAAGCTCCTCGGCTTTATCATTCATCATTTTTACGAAATTACTTTCAGAACCGGCAATGGTCTCCGCAATGGCAATCGTTGCACCATTGGCAGAGTAAATAGACATAGCTTCATATAATTCTTTGATATTATATTTTCCATCTCTTCTTAAAGGGACATTAGACAGTGCTCTATCCTGTGAAACCTTCCAAACATATTCACTGACTGCATACTCCTGATCCCATTTGACTTTCCCTTCTTTGATGGCCTCAAGCAGCAGGTATTCTGTCATAATCTTTGTCATGCTCGCGATGCCAAGCACTTTATCCGCATTCTTCGAATAAAGGACTTTGCCTGTCTCAGCCTCTACCACGATCGCAGCATCCGCGTTGATATTCAAAGCATCATCTGCACTCGCCTTATTCAGGCCGGGAAAAAGGCCTATCACCATCATACAAACAAGGAAACTAGCAACATACTTCCGATAAAAATGTTTTTTCACTGTAATGCCCTCCAACCTTTATATACACCTTCGTTATTTTAACATATCTGTTTCTGAAAACATAGACAGAGTAAATACCCATTAATTGGACAGAGAATTATGTAGGCCATTTGATGTGCTGATTGAAAAATGACAGCTGATACTGATGGGTGCATGGTACCCTGAATAAGCAAAAAAATAAGGCCCAGGAAAATAACCTGGGACCTTTATTGCCATAGCATCAGCATCCGATGCTATGGCCTGATTTTTATGATAAAGAATAGTTCGGAGCTTCTTTTGTGATCTGCACATCATGCGGATGGCTTTCACGGAGCCCGGCGCCTGTCATCCTGATGAACTGCGCCTTTTCTCTTAAGTCAGTCAAATCCTTGCTTCCGCAATAGCCCATTCCCGAACGGATCCCTCCGACCAGCTGGTAAATCGTATCAGATAACGGCCCTTTGTATGGAAGCCTTCCTTCAATTCCTTCTGGAACGAACTTTTTGTTGTCTTCCTGGAAATAGCGGTCCTTTGAACCCTTCTCCATTGCTCCGACCGAGCCCATTCCGCGGTAGACCTTGAAGCGGCGTCCCTGGAAGATTTCCGTTTCGCCCGGGCTTTCGGAGACGCCTGCGAGCAGGCTTCCTAGCATGACGGCATGTCCGCCGGCAGCAAGGGACTTAACGATATCACCAGAGTACTTGATGCCTCCATCGGCGATGATGGCTTTGCCATGCTTCCTGGCCTCTGTGGCACAGTCATACACCGCTGTGATCTGCGGTACGCCGACGCCGGCGACAACCCTTGTCGTACAGATGGAACCAGGTCCGATACCGACTTTTACAACATCAGCTCCGGCTTCGATCAAATCCTTAGTAGCTTCAGCAGTAGCAACATTTCCAGCGATGATGGCTACCTCAGGGTAAGCCTCCCTGATCTGCCTGACTGTGTCCAATACCCCTTTTGAATGTCCGTGCGCCGTATCGACTACAAGGACGTCTACACTTGCCTTCACAAGCATTTCAACCCTTTTCATCGTATCCTTTGTCACACCGACAGCTGCGCCTGCAAGGAGCCTTCCCTGGCGGTCCTTGGCTGAATTCGGGAATTCGATCACTTTTTCAATATCCTTGATGGTGATCAGCCCTTTAAGTACACCCTCCTGATCAACGAGCGGAAGCTTTTCAATTTTATATTTCTGCAAAATGCTCTCGGCTTCTTCCAGTGTTGTTCCCACCGGTGCCGTTACAAGATTTTCTTTTGTCATAACGTCTGAAATTTTAATCGAGTAGTCTTGGATGAAACGAAGATCACGGTTTGTAATGATGCCCACCAATTTCTGTTCATCGTTGTTGTTAACGATCGGGACACCTGAGATGCGGTACTTGCCCATTAGATGCTCAGCATCGAAAACCTGCTGGTCGGGCGTGAGGAAGAATGGATCTGTAATTACGCCGCTTTCGGAGCGCTTGACTTTGTCAACCTGGTCAGCCTGCTGCTCGATGGACATATTCTTGTGGATGATTCCGAGGCCGCCTGCCCTTGCCATGGCAATTGCCATTTCTGCCTCTGTTACTGTGTCCATGCCGGCTGAGATGATCGGGATATTCAGGCGGACCTTGTCTGTCAGGTCTACATGAAGCTGTACATCTTTCGGAAGCACTTCTGATCTTGCCGGAACCAATAACACATCATCAAATGTTAATCCTTCTTTAACAAACTTGCTTTCCCACATCTTTTTAGCCCCCATTTACTCGAAAATATTATTAGTAGGTTATCAATTGGACAAAATACTGTCAAGAACAGATTGATATGTTCGATTTTTCAAAAAATTAAAAGAGGTATAAAGGATGATCAATTCATACAACGGCTGGAGTTCATATTCTGTCTTCTTTTCGGCAGAAAACACACAGGCTTATTTGAAAAAATGCTATACAAGGCATGGCATCGACCAGCCTGAAGCGAAAAGCTATGAGAACTGCTATCCTTTTATTTATTATTTGGAACATGGAAAAATATATTATGAACAGGCAGCCAAATCCCCGCTGCTGATCCAGCCTATCATGCTGTTCTATGGACTGGTCCATCTGATCAAAGCATCCATTCTGACGGCGGATCCAAACTATCCGGAAACAACCTCCGTCCTCGCCCATGGAGTTTCAACAAGGAAAAGGAAGAAGCAGCAATACAGCTTTTTTGAGGATGAAGTAAAATTTCAAAAAACCGGGCTGTTTCCTTTTATGGCCGATAAGCTGTTTCACATGAAACATATGGAAGGCGACAAAATTGAAATGGGGGAGCTTTTTAAATATATTCCTGAATTAAATGAGCTTTTTCAGCAGACAGAGGGAAGCCCTGCCTTTGCCGGCATAGAATTGGCAAACGGCCAACTTACAATGCCAGCTTCTATTCTTGATCAATTTCATATGACAGAAGAAAGATTTATTGACTATTTCAACTCAAAGGGCAGCTATGATATCGAGTCCCCCGCACAGGGAGAAAGCGGCAAGATTACTTTCTCTTGCGGTCAGGTCCCGCCGCACG
>NC_022524.1:0-12500 GCF_000473245.1 Bacillus infantis NRRL B-14911 | reverse complement strand
GTTGCGCTCGTTGCGGGACTTAACCCAACATCTCACGACACGAGCTGACGACAACCATGCACCACCTGTCATCCTGTCCCCCGAAGGGGAACGCCCTATCTCTAGGGTTGTCAGGAGATGTCAAGACCTGGTAAGGTTCTTCGCGTTGCTTCGAATTAAACCACATGCTCCACCGCTTGTGCGGGCCCCCGTCAATTCCTTTGAGTTTCAGCCTTGCGGCCGTACTCCCCAGGCGGAGTGCTTAATGCGTTTGCTGCAGCACTAAAGGGCGGAAACCCTCTAACACTTAGCACTCATCGTTTACGGCGTGGACTACCAGGGTATCTAATCCTGTTTGCTCCCCACGCTTTCGCGCCTCAGCGTCAGTTACAGACCAGAAAGTCGCCTTCGCCACTGGTGTTCCTCCACATCTCTACGCATTTCACCGCTACACGTGGAATTCCACTTTCCTCTTCTGCACTCAAGTCCCCCAGTTTCCAATGACCCTCCACGGTTGAGCCGTGGGCTTTCACATCAGACTTAAGAGACCGCCTGCGCGCGCTTTACGCCCAATAATTCCGGACAACGCTTGCCACCTACGTATTACCGCGGCTGCTGGCACGTAGTTAGCCGTGGCTTTCTGGTCAGGTACCGTCAAGGTGCCGGCAGTTACTCCGGCACTTGTTCTTCCCTGACAACAGAGTTTTACGATCCGAAAACCTTCATCACTCACGCGGCGTTGCTCCGTCAGACTTTCGTCCATTGCGGAAGATTCCCTACTGCTGCCTCCCGTAGGAGTCTGGGCCGTGTCTCAGTCCCAGTGTGGCCGATCACCCTCTCAGGTCGGCTACGCATCGTTGCCTTGGTGAGCCGTTACCTCACCAACTAGCTAATGCGCCGCGGGCCCATCTGTAAGTGATAGCCGAAACCATCTTTCAGCATAGCCTCATGAGAGGCTGTGCATTATCCGGTATTAGCTCCGGTTTCCCGAAGTTATCCCAGTCTTACAGGCAGGTTGCCCACGTGTTACTCACCCGTCCGCCGCTGACTTCAGGGAGCAAGCTCCCATCCGTCCGCTCGACTTGCATGTATTAGGCACGCCGCCAGCGTTCGTCCTGAGCCAGGATCAAACTCTCCATATAAGAGTAAGATTTAGCTCTGATAAAAATAAGATTTACGTTGACGTTTTTTGTTCGTTCAGTTTTCAAAGAACAATCTCTATCGCCCTGAAGCGACTTAACTATAATAACATTTTAATCAGTCGCCGTCAACACTTTTTTTGAAGTGTTTTTTCAGGCTGTCCTCAAATGTGATTTGCTGACTTGATTGATTATAGCAGGATATCAGGTGCTTTACAAGGACTTTTTTATATTCCTATCAATCTTTATTTTTCACAGTTCCATTCATACAATCGTCAGGTCAGTGATCATCTTCACCTAAAAACAAAGCCGGCATCTGCCGGCTTCTATAAAACTTCCTCAATATATAGATGTCTGCTGCTTTCCAGGCGGAGGATTTCATCTGTTGCGATGATTTTAATCATCGGCCGCGTCGGATGCTGTTCTTCAATAAAGAGTATTTCAGCTCTTCTTCCATCTGATAGAATGACTCTGCTTCCGATAGAGAAGGTGATGAGTCCTGACCCCAGTGCCTGGATGGCCTGGAGATCATATTTCCCGAAATCATCCTGCATCATCATCTCAAGCACTTTAAATGGGGAACGCTTGAGACGGTACTGCCTTTCAGATGTCATGGCATGGAAGGTGTCTGCAACTGCTATAATTTTGGCGATAGGATGGATCTTATCTGATTCCCCGAACGGATATCCGCTGCCATCCAGCCTTTCGTGATGCTGGAACACGGCAACCTTGGTGCTTTCCCTTAAGAGCGGCAGGTTTTGGATCATTTTATAGCTGTAGGCGCAGTGGTTTTTGATTTCATTGAATTCGCTTTGGGTCAATGAAGTCTTTTTATTGATGATAGCAGGGCTGATTTTTGCCATCCCGCAGTCAGCAAGACAGCCAGCTAATGCAATCTGGACAATGTCCCCCTTGCTGTAGTTGAGTTTTTTTCCGATAAAGGCGCTCAAAAGCCCTACTGCAATCGGATGCTGATAAAGGTAGTCGGCTTTTGTGGAAAAGTGATAGAGCGAAAATAGTTCTGCCGGATTGGCTTCCGTTGCTTCGATAAGCGGAATCAGGATGCTTCTGATTTTCGAGATATCTATCTGCATGCCTGACTGCCAGGCAGTGAATTCCTTTTTAAAGTCCTGAACAGACCTCAGGAACAAGTCAGCACCCTTTAGGGAGGTATTCACCTGGCTGGATGGGCTGCTGTCCTTTTCTTCATCTGCCCCCATTCCATAAGGATAGAACGGCATGCCATCAGAGAGAGTCTTCTCCACTGCGGCATCTTCGATGAAGAATGCCTTCATCACTTCAAGCAATTCTGCTGTCAGGACTGTTTTCTTTTTGATGATCGGACGGTTTGTCAGACTGAAGATATCCTCAGCCAGTATGCATCCTTCTTGCAGGTCATTTAGATTTACACGCACAAGCTGCACCCCAATTAAGTCTTTTTTACTATTTTACTTTATTTTGCCAAAAAAAAGGAACACAAAATTTGTGTTCCTCTCAATTCTTGATTATTCATTTTCATCTTCGGATGGAGCCTCTGCAGTTTCTTCAGCAGTTTCAGCATCCAGAATTTCTTCTTCTTCAGCCAGGGCCTCTTCAAGCTTTTCTTCTTCTTTTTCGACCTTGGCGACGGTTGCGACATATTCACCTTCGCTGTCATTGATGCGGATCAGCCTTACACCTTGTGTGTTCCGGCCCATCGTAGATATATCTCCGACCGCCATGCGGATAAGCACGCCGCCTGTTGTGATCAGCATGATGTCTTCTTCGCCTGTGACCACTTTAACTGCCACAATTGTTCCGTTCTTATCAGTGATATTGCCTGTCTTGATTCCTTTTCCGCCTCTGCCCTGGACGCGGTATTCCATCTCAGGGGTCCTTTTTCCATAGCCTTTCTTTGTGACCATGAGGATCTCTGAGTTTTCCTCGAGCACTTCCATTCCGACCACTTCATCATCGCTGTCCAGGGTAATCCCTTTGACGCCGGTGGCGGTACGGCCCATGGATCTGACATCTGTTTCAGGGAAACGGATCAGCTGCCCGTTTTTCGTGCCGATGATGATTTCCTTGCTGCCGTCTGTGAGGCGGACGGAAATCAGTTCATCGCCTTCACGCAGGTTCAGTGCGATCAGGCCGTTGTTGCGGATATTTCCGAATGAAGTAAGCGGGGAACGCTTTGAGATACCTTCTTTCGTTGTGAAGAACAGGAACCATTCGTCCACAAACTCTTCAACCGGAATGACGGCATTTACCCACTCATCTTTATTGATGCCAAGCAGGTTGATGATCGGGATCCCTTTGGCCGTACGGCTGAATTCAGGGATCTCGTATCCTTTGGCACGGTACACCTTCCCTTTGTTCGTGAAGAAAAGAAGGGTATTGTGGGTGGACGTTGTGATCAGGTGCTCAACAAAATCGTCCTCATTGGTTCCCATTCCCTGGATTCCGCGGCCTCCGCGCTTCTGGGCCCGGTAGGTCGATACAGGAAGGCGCTTGACATACCCGTTATGCGTGAGTGTAATGACGATGTTTTCACGCGGGATCAGGTCTTCATCCTCTATCTGTTCAATACCGCCTGATACAATTTCTGTGCGGCGCTCGTCATTGAAGCGCTCCTTGATTTCTGTAAGCTCTTCTCGGATGATTTCAAGCACCTTTTCCTCGTCTGCAAGGATTGCCTCCAGCTCGGCAATCAATTTAACAAGGCTCTGATATTCATCTTCGATCTTCTCGCGCTCAAGGCCTGTCAGGCGCTGCAGTCGCATATCGAGGATGGCCTGTGCCTGCTTATCGGATAATTCAAATTGAGTCATGAGCCCTTCTCTGGCAATCTCAGTTGTCTGAGAGCTGCGGATCAGGCTGATGACTTCATCCAGATGGTCAAGCGCGATGCGCAGGCCCTCAAGGATATGAGCCCTTGCCTGGGCTTTCCTCAGCTCGAATTCCGTCCTGCGGCGGATGACTACCTGCTGGTGGTCCAGATAATATTTCAGGCATTGCTTCAGGTTCAGAACCTTCGGCTGGCCATCGACAAGTGCGAGCATATTGATGCCGAAGCTCGTCTGCAGGGCCGTCAGCTTATATAAATTGTTAAGGATGACACTTGCGTTGGCATCCTTGCGGACCTCGATGACAATCCTCATCCCGTTCCGGTCGGACTCATCCCTTAAGTCAGTGATGCCATCGACCTTTTTGTCGCGGACAAGCTCGGCGATTTTTTCGATGAGCCTGGCTTTATTGACCTGGTAAGGGATTTCATGGACGATGATCGTCTCTTTGCCGTTTGATTTTGTCTCGATATCCACCTTTGCCCGAAGCGTGATGGAGCCGCGGCCTGTTTCGTAAGCCTTGCGGATTCCGCTGCGGCCAAGGATCATGCCGGCTGTCGGGAAGTCGGGGCCAGGGATGATTTCCATCAGCTCCTGAATGGTGATATCAGGCTCCTGGCTTATTGCAAGTACGCCGTCAATGATTTCCCCAAGCTGGTGCGGAGGGATGTTGGTTGCCATCCCTACGGCAATCCCGGTGGTTCCGTTCACAAGCAGGTTAGGAAACCTGGCCGGCAGGACAACCGGCTCTCTTTCTTCGCCGTCATAGTTATCCTGATAATCAATCGTATCTTTATTAATGTCACGGAGAAGCTCCATGGAGATTTTGGACATACGGGATTCTGTATAACGCATGGCTGCTGCAGCGTCGCCATCAACAGAACCGAAGTTGCCGTGTCCATCGACGAGCATATAGCGGTAGTTAAAATCCTGCGCCATCCGGACCATTGTTTCATAAACGGCAGAGTCGCCGTGCGGATGGTATTTACCTATAACATCGCCGACAATCCTGGCAGATTTTTTATAAGGCTTGTCTGAGTGCATGCCAAGGTCATGCATCGCGTATAAAATACGGCGGTGCACCGGCTTTAGTCCATCACGGACATCGGGCAGCGCCCTTGAAACGATTACACTCATGGCATAGTCAAGAAACGAAGACCTCATTTCCTGGCTTATATTTATTTCTGTTACACGGGAACTAGGCGTCTCAGCCATAGAAGGTACCTCCTTATAGGAACATCGCAAGGCGTTTCAGCTCAATAGAGCCGGTGGCGCCTGGTGCCATAACATTTATCGAAGTTCATATGCCGCCGCAGAGCCCGAAGGAGGACAGGCAGCATTTTTGGAAAAAGGGACTCCCCGGCAGATATCATAATCAGCCGAAAAAAGAGCCATGATATAAAAAGCAGGATAGAGGGCGTCATTCTATCCTGTCCTGAAAATTAGATGTCGAGGTTTTTAACGTATACCGCGTTATCCTCGATGAACTGCCTGCGCGGCTCAACTTTGTCGCCCATAAGGATTTCGAATGTTTCATCGGCTTCGATTGCATCTTCAAGGCTGACCTGAAGGAGCGTCCTGGTGCCTGGGTCCATTGTTGTTTCCCAAAGCTGCTCAGGATTCATTTCCCCAAGACCCTTGTAGCGCTGGATATTCGGTTTCGGAGCCTTCGGAAGCTCTTCGAAGATCTGATCAAGCTGCTTATCATTATAGGCATATTCCACCCGCTTGCCCTGCTGGACCTTATATAGCGGCGGCTGAGCGATATAGATATAGCCTGCTTCAATGATCTGCCTCATATAGCGGTAGAAGAACGTCAGGAGCAGTGTCCGGATATGGGCACCATCGACGTCTGCATCGGTCATGATGACAATTTTATGATAACGTGCCTTGGAAATTTCAAAGTCATCGCCAATCCCTGTACCGGCAGCCGTTATGATGGCCCGTACCTCGTTATTGGAGAGGATCTTATCCAGGCGGGCTTTTTCAACATTGAGGATTTTACCCCTCAGAGGAAGGATGGCCTGGAAGTGGCGGTCACGGCCCTGCTTGGCGGATCCTCCGGCAGAGTCACCCTCAACGATGTACAGTTCACTGATGGAAGGGTCCTTTGAAGAGCAGTCTGCCAATTTACCCGGCAGGCTTGATACCTCCAGAGCACTCTTTCTTCTTGTCAGCTCGCGGGCTTTTTTCGCAGCAAGCCTCGCCCTTGCAGCCATCAGCCCTTTTTCTACAACCTTCCGGGCAACCTGCGGGTTTTCCATCAGGAATTTTTCGAAATGGTCTGAGAAGAACGTGTCAGTGACTGTCCTTACTTCCGAGTTGCCAAGCTTCGTTTTTGTCTGCCCCTCGAACTGGGGATCCGGATGCTTGATCGAGACGATTGCTGTGAGCCCTTCACGGACATCCTCTCCGGACAAATTGGCATCACTGTCTTTGAAGATGCCATTTTTCCTGGCATAGTCATTGATCACCCTCGTCAGGGCTGTCTTAAAGCCGGACTCATGGGTTCCGCCTTCATATGTGTGGATGTTATTGGCATAAGAATAAATATTGCCAGTAAAGCCGTCATTATACTGGATGGCAACCTCGACGGTGATGCCTTCCTTTTCGCCTTCAATATAGATCGGTTCTTCGTGGAGGACTTCCTTCGTCCTGTTGAGATGCTCAACATAGGACTTGATTCCGCCTTCATAGAAATACTCGCTCTTTTTATTTTCGGCGCGCTTGTCTTCAATTGTGATTTTCAGGCCGCGGTTCAGGAAAGCCAGCTCCCGGATCCGGTTTGCCAGTATTTCATATTCGTATTCAAGCGTTTCGGTGAAGATTTCGCCATCAGGCTTGAAGTGGATCGTTGTCCCGGTTTCTTCTGCTTCCCCGATGACTTTCAGATCCGCAGCAGGGACGCCGCGTTCGAACTTCTGGTAATGAAGCTTGCCGTCACGGCGGACAAATACCTCAAGCTCTGTTGACAGGGCATTCACGACAGAGGCGCCAACACCATGCAGACCGCCGGAAACTTTGTATCCGCCGCCGCCGAATTTACCGCCGGCATGCAGGACGGTCATGATGACCTCGACTGCCGGGCGGCCCATTTTCTCATGGATGCCGACCGGAATTCCGCGCCCGTCATCCACTACCGTGATGCTGTTATCTTTTTCAATGATGACATTGATTTCTGAACAATATCCGGCCAGGGCTTCATCTATACTGTTATCAACGATTTCCCAGACTAGATGGTGCAACCCTTTGCTGCTTGTTGAACCGATATACATCCCCGGACGCTTCCGGACTGCTTCGAGCCCTTCCAGAACCTGTATCTGATTCTCATCATACGATTGCTCCTGAATAGCCTTTTCCTCCATTGACACATCGATCACCTACACTTTCCATTTGCATTACTCGCTTTATTGCACAGTGAAAATCTATAAGAAAACCTGAAATTAGCTGCCAGGCACAGGGCCCCGCTTCCAAGTTGATATTTTTAAAATTCCTGAACAGTCAATTTATAAGAGCGTTTCTTCAATGTTCCGGAGGCTAGGGGGGAATAATAGACTTTATCGCCAGTGACTACGATAGACTTGAAGGATCCTTTGGAGAGGTTGACGACCTGGTCGTGCTGCTGAAGGAACTCTTCAATGTATTTGGATGAGCTGACGCTTTGTTTGTCAATGATGGCGATAATATCCCTTGTTCTGACAAGTATGTCTTCTCCTATGTGGACGTACACACGATCACCTCACTGGATTTTTTTCAGCGTACCTGCCTCCACCTCGAATGCAGCTGCCTCTTTCAGCGTCTGATGGTCGATCCCGTCGACGCTTGTTGTCGTCACAAAGGTCTGCACTTTGCCCTGGATCGTGTTCAGCAGGTGGGACTGCCTGTAATCATCCAGCTCTGACAGTACATCATCAAGCAGGAGAATGGGGTATTCGCCGATTTCAGAGTGGATCAGCTCGATTTCCGCCAATTTCAGAGAAAGGGCGGTCGTCCTCTGCTGGCCCTGGGAGCCGAATGTCTGGACATCCCTGCCATTTACATAAAAAGCCAGATCATCCCGGTGGGGGCCAAACATGGTGACTCCCCGGTCGATTTCCCGTCCTCTGACTTTTTCAAATTTTTCCTGGTATACTTTTATCATTTTCGACAATTCCTGGCCATCTGATACATCGGCAGACGGCTTATACTCAATCTTCAGGGTCTCAAGGCCCCTTGATATGCCTTCATGGATCGGCATTGCCCATTTTTGGAGGAGCTTAAGGAATTCGAAGCGCTTCGCCACGATCCTCGCCGCCATCTCAATGAACTGCTCCGTCAGGATTTCCAGCATCGCCTGATCGGTCTGCTTCCTTGTCTGCAGAAGCTTCAGGTAGTGGTTCCGCTGCTGGAGGATTTTATTGTATTGGCCGACATCGTGCAAATAAACCGGCGATACCTGGCCGATTTCCATATCAATAAAGCGGCGTCTGACCTGGGGGCTCCCTTTGACAAGGTGGAGATCCTCAGGAGCAAACATCACTACATTCATATTCCCGACATATTGGCTCAATCTCTGCTGCTCAATATGGTTGCACTTCGCCTTTTTCCCCTTTTTGGAAATGACGAGCTGCATCGGCAAAGGTCCATGATTTTTGCGGACCCTTCCTTCTATTTTAGCATAATCCTCATCCCACCGTATAAGTTCTTTATCATTTGACGTCCGGTGGGACTTCGCCATTGCCAGCACATAGATGGATTCCATGACATTCGTCTTGCCCTGGGCATTCTGGCCGATTATGACATTCACTTTATCTTCAAACTGAACCTCAAGCGATTCATAGTTCCGGTAATTCCTTAAGAGCAACTGCTCAATAAACATAGGCCATACATCCTTTTAGCATCTGCTACTCTGTCACCCGGAAGGCGCCGATGCCCGGTATTTCCACCTTGTCGCCGGAACGGAGCTTCCTTCCCCGCCTTTGATCCTGTTCATCATTAACAAACACTTCGTATTCACCCAGGAACCATTTCGCCATTCCGCCGGTCTGGATGAGATCGGCCACCTGGAGGAACTGGCCCAGTGTGATATATTCCGTTGAGATTTGGATATCCGTCATTTGATCCACTCTTTCATTTTCCAGCCAAGCTCCTAAAAGGGGGGGCGGAAATTATTTTAAAGCGTGATCCCGGACATATAGTTCCGGAGAATTCTGAAGGGAAGAATTTCAGTCTGGCCGATTCTTTCCCAATACTTTATTTTACTAAAAAATTGCACCATTTACAAAGAAAAGAGGAAATTTTTATGTGCCAGTTACTGGTGTCCGATTCTCCGTTAAAGCAAAAAAACCGCCGTCAGGCAGTTTTTTCGCAATAGTATACAGGAAGTGACGGATTAATAAGTCCTTACCGGCAGAATCAGCTGGAGGATTGATTCATCATTCATCGGGCGGATGACGAACGGCCTCATAGCTCCTGTGAAGCTGACTTTGATTTCAGTTCCTTCGAGGGCCTTCAAGGCATCCATCATATATTTTGCACTGAAGGAAATTTTCAAGTCTTCTCCCTCTATGAACTGGCTTTGTACTTCCTCCACTACTTTTCCGATTTCCGGTGTATTGGAGGATATTTCAACCACACCATCCTCGATGGTAGAGAATTTCACGACATTGTTTCTCCCTTCCCTTGCCAGCAGGGAAGCTCGGTCGATCGCCTGCAGGAATTCCTTCGTCTGCATGCCAATCTCCGTCTTGCTTTCATTCGGGATCAGTCTTGTGGTATCAGGATAGTTCCCTTCAAGCAGCCTTGAGAAGAATAAAAGATTTTCAGCTTTGAAGAGCACCTGATTTTCTGTAATAACGATATCGATCAGGTCATTATTGTCATCGAGGATTTTGCTCAGCTCGCTCAGGCTTTTGCCTGGAATGACTACATTATAGGATTCGTTTGCTTCTGTTTCGACCTTTGCTTTCCTTAGCGCAAGCCTGTGGCTGTCTGTTGCAATACAGGTCAGCTCGGCATCTTCCACCTTCCAGTTTACACCTGTCAAGATAGGGCGTGTTTCTGAGGTGGACACTGCAAAGACTGTCTGGCGGACCATTGCCTTCAAGAGGTCGGTCGGGATGCGGAAGATCTTTTCTTCAGACAGCTGCGGCAGATGCGGATATTCTTCAGCATCCAGGCCGTTCAGGTTAAATTCGGATTTGCCCGAGCGGATTACGGTCTGCAGGTGGTTTTGCACATCGATCTCGACTTTGTCTGTAGGCAGCTTTTTTACGATTTCACTGAAAAACTTTGCCTGCAGTACGATGGAGCCGGTTCTTGAGATTTCAACAATTTCATTGCCATCGGATTCTTTCGGGATGAAAGATTCAATGGAAATATCGGAGTCGCTGCCTGTTAAGGTAACTCCTTCCTCTGATGCGACAATTTTTATTCCTGTTAGGATCGGGATCGTCGTTCTGCTTGTCACGGCTTTCATGACATCCTGGACACTTTGGACTAATGAATCGCGCTGAATTTGAAATTTCATTTTTATCCTCCGGATTGGCATATTTTTTTACTGGCTGAATATATATATATTTTGTTTTAAAAGATAGTAATAGTACTAGTAGGGCCTGTTAGTATGTGGATAACTCCATTTTTGAAAGGAAACACAGCCTATCCACATGTGGACAGACTGTGTGCAAAGTATAAAAAGTTATTCACATTTCTTCTAAACTTTCAACAGCTCATTCAATTCCTTCAGCTGCTTCTGGAGCTGCGGATCTGTCTGGAGCAGCTTTGAAATCTTCTCATGAGCATGGATCACAGTTGTATGGTCGCGCCCGCCAAATTCCTCGCCAATTTTAGGCAGGGAAAAATCAGTCAGCTCCCTGGAGAGGTACATCGCAATCTGCCGCGGGAAAGCAACAGACTTTGTCCTCTTCTTTGCCTTGAAATCCTCAAGCTTTACACTGTAATGCTCCCCGACCGTTTTCTGGATCTCATGAATCGTGATGACCTTCGGCTTGGAGCTTGGGATGATGTCCCTCAATGCTTCTGCTGCCAGATCGGCGTTGATATCCTTATTGATTAAAGAAGAATAAGCTACTACGCGTATAAGTGCACCTTCGAGTTCCCGGATATTTGAATCGATCTGATTGGCAATATAAAGCATGACTTCATTCGGGATATCAAGCCCTTCAGCTTTTGCTTTCTTTCGCAGGATGGCAATCCTTGTTTCCAGATCCGGCGGTGTGATATCGGTAATGAGCCCCCACTCAAACCGGGAGCGGAGACGGTCTTCAAGCGTCGGAATCTCTTTTGGAGGCCGGTCACTGGAAATGACAATCTGCTTGCTTTCTTCATGCAGTGTATTGAATGTATGGAAAAATTCTTCCTGGGTCTGTTCTTTTCCGGCCAGGAACTGAATATCGTCAATTAAGAGAACATCGACATTTCGATATTTATTGCGGAAATCGACAGCTTTGTTGTCGCGGATGCTGTTGATGAACTCATTCGTAAATTTCTCGGAAGACAAATAAACCACTTTAGCAGCTGGATTATGATCTTGTACATAATGGCCGATCGCATGCATAAGGTGGGTTTTTCCCAGTCCGACTCCCCCATAGATGAACAGCGGGTTATAAGCTTTGGCAGGCGCTTCGGCTACTGCCAGTGAAGCTGCGTGGGCAAAGCGGTTGCCGGAGCCGATGACAAAGGTATCAAAGGTGTATTTTGGATTGAGCATATTTAAGGGAAGTTCAGGCTGGTCATCATCCTTTTTCCCTTTTTTCGGCGGGACCGGAAGATCAACCTCTTCTTCGCCCTGGTTCTGCGGAATAATGAATTTAACCCCCAGTTCCTCTCCCGTTATGTCGTAGAGAATCCCGGAAATCAGCTGCGAATAGCGTTCTTCCAGCCAATCGCGCGCAAACTCATTCGGTGCCGTGATGATGAGCAGGTCTCCCTGGAGAGAATGTGCCTTGGTCGATTTCAGCCATGTGTCAAAGCTTGGCTTGCTGATTTTTTTTTCGATATTGGCCAGAGCATTATTCCAAAGATCCGCAATGTTTTCCAACAGGTATCCCTCCTTTTCTGTTAGTTTCGTCCAGCAGAACGATGGGTTATACAAGTTGTACAACCCTTATGTGATCTATATACGAAACTGTTTGTGTGGATAAATATATAATAAGGAAACAATTCGGGATTTCGACATTTTCCCCGGATTGTGGACAAAGTTCATCAAAGCCTCTGAATAACCTGTCCACATGTTATCCACAATCTGTGGATAAGGAAGTTATGCACAATATTTATTAAGTGTGAAAACACAACTATAATATCAAATAATAGTAAGCCATGCAATGGTTTTTAATGCTTTATCCACAAAGCCGGATTCCTGTGCATATTAATTGTCCACAAGCAGTTAGTCTGTTAAAAACTTGTCATAGCCCCTGTGGATAGTGAAAATCTTGTCGAAAATTTATCCACAAAAGCCGTTAAAAGCAGGAAGCAGGAAAATTTAACAGCAGCTAATTTAAAAAAGGGTCGTGACATTCAGTCGGAAAAAAGGTAAAATTTCAAAGGTAGCAAAATGGAC